>CADBVG010000011.1 GCA_902798105.1 uncultured Eubacteriales bacterium | reverse complement strand
CCTTGCGGATTTCTTTGATTGAAAGAACCGAGAAACATTGAAACCTCTGCCGTTCCCATTGAATCAAACAAATCCCGTAGGGATTTGCTCCACCACTAGCCACTAGCCACTAATCACTCGATTCTGATTTATCGAGCCCTGCTCGATAAATCAGAATTTACCCGAAAGGACAATCATGAACCACAAAACCCTTCCCCCGGGCTATCGCTACGCCGGGACGCTGGACTTCATGCGCAACCGCAGGCAGGTGAAGGCGCTGGTGATACTGTCGCTGGCGCTGATCGTCGTACCGGTGATCGTCGGGCTGCTGGCCGTGCCAGTGGGGCCCTCCTGGCGGCTGATGGCCTCCAAATGGTATATGTGGCCCTGCCTGGGGCTGGCGCTGCTCGCCTATATACCGCTGCACGAGCTGACCCACGGCATCGCCATGTTCGCCCTGTCAAGCGTGAAGCCCATCTATGGCCTGAAGCTGCCCTACGCCTATGCGGGCAGCACGGTGTGGTTTGACAAAAAATCACACATCATCACCGCCCTCGCGCCGGTGGTGGTCTGGGGCGCGGCGCTGCAAATCGCCATCGCCATGCTGCCACAGGCGTGGTTCTGGCCGCTGTGGATCATACAGATCTCCAATCTGTCCGGCTCTGCGGGCGATATTTACACCGCTTGGGCCTTGGCCCGTTTGAAGGGCGATTTGCTGATCCAGGACACCGGCGTAAGAATGCGGATCATGCGGCGCACAATGACTTTGTAGCGGCGGCCTCCAGGCCGCCACGGTATTACCGGGTATTTATGGCGGCGCAGGCGCCGCCGCTACATATCCATGCGGGGAACATGTTTTCCACCCGAGAAAGAAAGGTCTCCCAAATGATACTCCTGACCCTTCAAAATGTGAATAAGTCCTTCGGGATGAACGAAATCCTGAAGGATGTGAACCTGACCCTGCAGGCCGGAGGGCGCATGGGTCTGGTGGGCGTGAACGGCAGCGGCAAATCCACGCTGTTTCGACTGATCAACGGCGACATGGCCCCGGATTCCGGCACGATATCGCTGGTAAAGGGTATGCGCGTGGGCATGCTGACCCAGGACGCCGACATTCAAAGCGAACTGACCATCCAGCAGGAGCTGGAGCGGGTCTTCGAGCCGGTGCGGCAGATGGAAGCCCGGATGCGCCAGATGGAGCATGAGATGGCCGAGAAGCACGGCGACGCTGAGGCCTTTGAACAGCTGTCGAAGGCCTATTCACGGCTGGTGGACCGCTTCGAGGACGCCGGGGGCTATGAATGGCCCAGCCGCATACAGGGCGTGCTGGCCGGCCTGGGCTTCGCCCGGGGCAGGGAGACCCAGCCCGCCAGCCTGCTCTCCGGCGGCGAAAAGACCCGGCTGTGCCTGGCGCGGCTGCTGCTGACCCAGCCGGACCTGCTGATGCTGGACGAGCCCACCAACCACCTGGACCTGACTTCCACCCAGTGGCTGGAGGAGACGCTCAAGAAATACCGGGGCACGGTGCTGGTCATCAGCCATGACCGTTACTTCCTGAACGCCGTGTGCGACTGCATGGCCGAGTTGTCCATGAAGCGGCTGACCCAGTACGCCGGCAACTACGACCGCTTCGCCGTACAGCGCCAGGCCAACCTGGAGCGCCAACTAAAGGAATATAAGCTGCAACAAGCTGAGATCGCCCGCCAGGAGGCCATCATCGCCCGCTACCGCATGTACAACCGGGAGAAGTCCATCAAGGCGGCGGAGAGCCGGGAGCGCAGGCTTGAGAAGCTGGAGCGGATCGATCGGCCCGTCAGCGAGCAGAAGGTGCGCTTCAACTTCACCGCCCGCCGCCGCACCGGCGACGACGTGCTGATGCTGCGCGACCTCTCCAAGGGCTTCGAGGGCCGCACGCTGTTCGAGCACTTCAACCTGCACCTGCGCGCCGGGGACCGGGTGGCCATCATCGGCCCCAACGGCGTGGGCAAGTCCACCCTCCTGAACATCATCGCCGGAAAGCTGCCCGCCGACCACGGCACGGTGAACTTCGGCAGCAACGTGGACCTGGGCTACTACGACCAGCAGCACGCCGGCCTGCACCCGGAGAAGGACGTAATGAACGAGGTGTGGGATGACTTTCCCCGCCTGGAGCCCGACCGGGTGCGGGGCGTGCTGGCGCTGTTCCTGCTGACCGGCGACGACGTGTTTCAGCCGGTGGGCACCCTCTCCGGCGGCGAACGCGGCCGGGTGGCGCTGGCGAAGCTGATGCTGAAGCAGGACAACCTGCTGCTGCTGGACGAGCCCACCAACCACCTGGACATGGACAGCCGCGAGGTGCTGGAAGCCGCCCTGGAGGACTTCGAGGGCACGCTGCTCACCGTCAGCCACGACCGCTATTTCATCAACCGGGTCGCCACCAAGGTTATCGAAATGAGCCCCGAGGGCGCAATGGAGTACCTTGGCAACTACGACGACTACCTGGAAAAGAAGCGGGTACAGGCCGCCGGCGAGGCGGAATGGGGCGCCGAAGGCGCGACCCGCACCCAGATCGACAAGGAAAAGCGCCGACAGCGGCTGGCAAAGGAATCCGCCAAGGCCCTACAGGCGAAGCTGAAGAAGGCCGAGGACGACATCGCCACCACCGAGCAGCGCATCGCCGACCTGGAGCATCAGATGGGCCAGCCCGAGATCTATTCCAACCCCGCCGAGTCCGCCCGGGTGGCCCGGGAGCACCGGGATGCCCAGGCGCAGCTGGACGCGCTGTACGAGGCTTGGGAGGAACTCAGCGAGGCGGTCGCGGAGCAGTAATAAAACGCCGTTCAAATCCCAACCGGATTTGAACGGCGTTTTATAATGTTGCTTATTCCTCCCCGGTCTCCTCGGGAGTGGGTTCCTCGGCGGCCTCTGTCTCGAGCACCTCGGAGAGCGTGTCGGCGGAGGGACCCTCGACGATGATCTCCTTCGCCGCTTCGGTAGCGGCTTCAGCCTTGTCAGCGACCGTCTCCGCAGCTTCTGCGGCGGCTTCAGTCTGCGCGTCGGCCTCCTGCTTCGCCGTTTCCACGGCCTTGGCGGCTTCGCCCTTGACCTGCTCAAAGGTATCCTTGACCTTGTCGGCCAGCGTGCGCACGCCGTCGCCCACCGCCTTCAGCACATCCTTGGTGGCGGTCTCCGCCTTGTCGGCAGCCTGCCTGGCGCCTTCGGCGAAATCCTTCATCGTCTTGTCGGCTTCCTGTTTGGCGTCGTCGGCAATCTCCTTGATCGCCTTGTCGGCCTCTTCCTTGGCCTCACCCATCTTTTCCTCGGTCTTGGCAAACTTGCCCTGTATGTAATCGTGGATGGAATCGGTGCCGGTGGCCGCGGCGCTGCGAATCTGCTCCACCTGGGCTCTGACCTCGTCGGAAATCTCTCCCTTCAGGTCGGGCTTGCCCTCGGCCGCGCCCTTTGCCTTATCGGCCAGGTTCTTCGCACCGTCCCCCATCTTGTCCAGCGCGCCCGCCACGGCGGGCTTCGCCTTTTCGATCAGATCCCTTGCCCCGTCGGATACCTTGTCGAAGGTCTCCTCAATGCCGGGCTTCGCCTTTTCAAACAGGTCCTTCGCGCCATCCACGGCCTTGCCGACCGCCTTGCCCAATTCGTCCATCAAACCAGCCATGCCAATGCCTCCTCATACTTATTAATCTTAATCCCATTATAACAGATCGCGGGCGATATTGCAACCGTTGCGGCGATTTTGTACCGCTTTACCCCTGGCTGTCCAGTATCCACAGTGAGATCAGCAAATCCAGACGGCGCTTGGGGTCGTCCAGGTCGATGGACGCCACGGCCTGCATCTTGCGCAGTCGGTACAGCAGCGTGGTGCGATGGATGATCAGCACGTCGGCGGTGCGGGTGATCTCCCGCTCGTTGAGCAGGAAGGCCCGTAGGGTCTGGTAGTACTGGGTGCCCTTCTGCTTGTCGTGCTCGAGCAGCGCGTTCAGCTCCGGGGCCACCAAATGCCGCAGCGGCATCGCCTCCCGGGTTCGGCTGAGCATGTACTCCAGGGCGCAATCAGAGAAGGGAATCGCCCAGCGCTCACCGCCCAGCTGGAACGCCTTCTCCAGCGCCACCCGGGACTGCAAATAGGCGACGTTGAGTTCCCCCGTCCCCCGCACCGGGGATGATATGCCTGCATAGAGGCAATAGTCCCGGCACAGCGGCGACAGCTTGTGGCGCAGCATCGGCAGAGTCAGCGCCTGCCGGTCCAGGTTCAGCAGCACGCACTGCTGGTGGCCGGAGAACAGTATATAGCCCTGGGGAAACACCTGGAACAGGTCGCTGTGCAGTGCGTGATCCACCACCCCGGCTTCGGACTGCATCTGGGATTCCAGCCGCATGCACAGCAGCCGCTCGTCCCGCTTCCAGCCCAGCATGGCCAGCAGCTGCGCCTCCTCCTGGGGCGCGGGGGCTTTGCCGTTGAGCAGGTCCAATACAACGTCGTCCATGCTGCGATAGGCCCGATCCTGGCCCGCGCGGCTGTAGCTCAACAGCATCAGCGCACGCTGGGCCAGCAGCTCCGCCAGGGCCAGGTCCAGCTTCCTGAACGGCCGCCTGTACTCCACCACCAGAAGCCTTCCCCGGTAGACGCTGCCCTCCCACAGATTGGCGTACAGGCAGCGCAGCCCCTGGGGGGTGGCATCCCAGATCCGGGCGTCCCGGTGTACGTAGGTCTCCAGGTACTCCCCGTCGTTTTTGAAATCTTCGACGATGGCCCGGGGAATGAACTCCTTCGAGGAGGACATCACATAGTCCGGCGGCATGACCTCCGCCAGCTCCGCCGACCGCGCCACCATAACGAACCAGTCGTCGTGTATGCAGATGGGATTCTCCAGCAGGGTTGCGCCCAGCTCACAAAGCTGTCGCAGGTCGGCGTTGCGATAGACCAGCTCGTCGATGCGCGCCTCCATCTCCCGGCAGCGCTCAAAGATGTCCATGAGCGCATCCAGCAGCGCCTGTGGCGTGCGGTTCATGCACAATATGCAACCGCCCTTCCCCTGGACGGGGACGGCGCTGACGCAGGCGTGATCGCTGCCCCGAAAGGCGGCGACTTCCTCGGGGCCAACCACGCACAGTACGTCCGGGGCGGGCAGGCCATTTCCGGAAAAGAGCCGCGCCCCCCGAAAGCGCCGTTCTCCCGTCTCGCGCGCGATGCGGCAGGTAAACCCCGCTTGGTTCAATTCCTCCGCCACCATTTCCAGCGTCGGGTACAGGTGCTTCAGTTCCCGCTCCTCCATGGGCAGTCCCTCCCGTTCTCATTGCGCTCCAGTCATGCGTGATATGCAGCGGCCCGGAGGCCGTCGCGGCCACCGTTCGCCTTGAGTTGTACTACCAAAATTATATCCTCAAAAATGAGGAATGTAAAGTATCAAAACACTGAAAGCGTGGAAAATCACCGGGATTTATCCCGAATAATTGACAGCAAAACCCGCAAATGCTACTATTATTGACAGAAAAGGGTGTTCACAGGTCGACGCCCGCAATGCTTGATAATAAGGAGAGATTCACTATGACGCTTGAAAACATCCATGATCTGGTTTGCAACGGCAAGACCCGCCTGGTTCCCGGCGCGGTGAGCGAAGCTCTGGACGACGGCATTGCCGCCGCCGACATCCTGAACACGATGATCGAGGCCATGAGCGTGGTCGGCGAGCGCTTCTCGAAGAACGAGATCTTCGTGCCCGAGATGCTGGTAGCCGCCAAGGCCATGAAGAAGGGCGTAGACGTTTTGAAACCCCACCTGTCCGACGGCAGCGTGGGCAGCATGGGCAAGATGATCATGGGCACCGTGGCCGGCGATCTGCATGACATCGGCAAGAACCTGGTCATCATGATGATCGAGTCCGCCGGCTTCGAGGTCATCGACCTGGGCGTGGACGTACCCATCGACCGCTTCATCTCCGCCTACGAGGAAAACCCCGACACCAAGATCATCGGCTGCTCCGCGCTGCTGACCACCACGATGCCTGCCCTGGAGCAGACCGTGGCCACCATCAACCAGCAGCCCTGGCGCGACAAGGTGAAGGTCATGGTGGGCGGCGCACCCATCACCCAGGAATTCGCCGACAAGATCGGCGCGGATGCCTACACCGAGGACGCCGCCTCCGCCGCCCAGAAGGCCAAGGAGCTGGTGGCCTGATCGACCGCCCTGTAAGCCCCGGCAGTTTTGCCAATGACATCGTTCAGTCAATCCTACAGATCCTTCGACCGTGCTTCCGCTCCGCTCAGGATGACACACCCGTTTCGCGTCATCCTGAGCGGGGGCAAAGCCGAAGTCGAAGGTTCTGCGCGTTCTGAATGAAGCCGTTGAACAGAACTGCCGGGGCGTTACTTTTTACGCAATACTCTGCTAAAGTACATTGACTTGACAGCCCGCCGTGAATACAATAGAATAGCAAATAAAACAATGTTTTTGCGTAAAAAGAGGTATATTCATGCAAGCTACAGGCATTATCACCGATACCAATTCCGGCATGACTCAGGCCGAAGCCCGGGAATGCGGCGTCATACTCATGCCCATGCCCTTCACCGTTGACGGCAAGGACTACATCGAAAACGTGAACATGAGCTATATGGAGTTCTTCGACCACCTGGCCAGCGGCGCGCAGGTCGCCACCTCCCAGCCCTCCCCCGAGGATGTGATGGGCTGCTGGAAGAAAGTGCTGGAGGACTACGAAAAGATCATCTATATTCCCATGTCCAGCGCGCTGAGCAGCAGCTGCCAGAGCGCAAAGCTGTTCGCGGAGGACTTTGACGGCCGGGTGCTGGTGGCGGATAACCACCGCATCTCCATCAGCCAGAAGCAATCGGTGTACGACGCGCTGCACTGGCGCGATTTGGGCCTTTCGGCGGAAGAAATCCTGCAAAAGCTGCTGGACACCGCAATGGACGCCAGCATCTACCTGACCGTGGACGACCTGAAATACCTGAAGCGGGGTGGCAGGATCACCCCCTCGGTCGCCACCATCGGCATGGTGCTGAACATCAAACCGGTGCTGCAAATCCAGGGCGGCAAGCTGGACACCTACAAGAAGGTGCGGGGGCTGCACGCGGCCCAGCACACCATGCTGGAGGCCATTCGCAAGGACCTGGACACCCGCTTCGCCGGCGTGCCGATGATCTTGCGCACCGCCTACACCGGCGACGAGGGCATCGGCAAGGCCTGGAACGCCCAGGTGCAGGAGTGCTTCCCGGAATATGAAGTCACCGGCGACCCGCTGCCCATCAGCATCGCCTGCCACGTCGGTCCCGGCGTCATCGCCCTGGGATTGATGAAGAAGATTTGATAAGCGTAGTGGCGGCACAGACGCCGCCGCTACTGCGCACCGCAAAAACGAAAATCCCCTTCCTGTTCGGAAGGGGATTTTCGTTCAGCGCTGGATTACCAGCGGTTCTCCATGCGCTGCTTGTCGAAGCAAGCACGGCAATACACCGGGCGATCTCCGCGGGGCTGGAAAGGCACCTGAGTGGGCTGGCCGCACTCGGCGCAGATGACATCGTACATCGGACGATCGCTGCGGTTGAAACCACCGTTGGCAGCCTTGCGCTTGTCACGGCAGGCCTTGCAGCGGCCGGGCTCATTCTGGAAGCCCTTATCGGCGTAGAACTGCTGCTCGGACGCGGTGAAAACGAACTCGTTGCCGCACTCACGGCATACCAAAGTCTTGTCTTCGAACATGGAAAAAAACCCTCCTAATAGTATGTGCCCATGCGATGTATAGTCTCTGTTGCCGATTCCTGTCATCGGTAGGGTTCCACCGGAGGGATACGGTTTCGAAGCGCTCTAATCGGGGCTGGAAATATTATAACACAGTGGAGCAATTTTGTACAGCCCTTTCCGAACATTTTCGCCACAAAATTTTATTATTTCATAATTTGAAGCCGGGTTTGGGTGATTGTCACCCCTGTTTTATCCATCTCATGGGACAACATCCGGCATTTGCCTTGACAATCACCCGCATTGACGCTAAAATAAAAACTGGAGTAATGTATAACGACCGCGACAAAGGAGCGGATTGACATGAAGAAGATCCTGGCGATCATACTATGCGCGTTGCTGGCAGGGCTGGGAGCGCTGTCCCTGGCCGAAGCCCCCTTTGGCAACGTGTTCGACACGCTGCCCGGCGAACCCGGAAGCGAAACCCCGCCTCACAGCGATGACGGGTCCTCTGAGGGCATCACGCTACAGGTCAACGGCGAATCGGTCAAGCTGGCCTACGACGCCTCGCCCCAGTATTCATCGATCCAGGGCGGCACCGTGCAGGCGTCCTACTACGCCTACGGCGCGGACGGCAAGACGCTGTACGAGCTGTATATCACCTTCCCGGAGACAGCCCGGGCAGGCATGGTGATCACCCCCGAATATGCCTCGCTGACCAACGAGGAAAGCTCCGTGGTTTTGATCGTGTCCGCCGACAGCCAGGAGACCTACTATTTCTCAAGCCTGCTGGACGGCAGCGTGTACCCGGAGGGCTCCGGCTTCACCATCTCCATCGACAGCATCAGCGACGAGAACGGCATGGTCAGATACGCGGGCACGCTCTCGGCCAGCCTGATCTCCCTGGACATGGCTTCCGGCGACACGGCGGCGACACTGGATATCCCCGCTACCCCGTTCAGGTTTACCCTTACCGGACAGCTTTCCGCTCCCCTGCCGGGCGATCCTCAATCCACGCCGCAGCCTGATGACATGAAGAAAGTATGACAAGAAGAACCCTTCAGTCACGCTGCGCGTGACAGCTCCCCTTTCAGGGCAATGTCAACTTAAGGAAATACCGCACAAACGGGCGGCATGTCTGGCGGTGCCATTTCCGCCATGCACATCCTGCAAATTCCTTTGCAAATTCCTTGACTTGCCGCCAGCAAGCCTGCGAAATTTGCAGGCGCGCCTGACGGAAAATTCACTCGCCAGCCAACCACCCTTATTATGCGGTATTCCCTTAAGGAATGATTAGACGCGAATGCCCCGTAGGGGCGGCGTTGCGCCGCCCGCCAAGTACGTTTTTCGTGTCGTTGAAGGGTAGGCGCCGCAACGGCCCCCCTACACCGGGCTTCCTTCCTACATCTGTTTTTTCACCCTATCCGCTTATTTGACGACATTGCCTGAAAGGGGCGCTGGTGCGAAGCACCCGAGGGGTTCTGCCCGCATTATCCGCCATCATTTATCCGAAAGGAGGTCGTCCATGAAACGAACGCCGCTGATTGAACGCGCGCTTCCCGACTACACCCGGGGCGAGGAGATTTGGAACATGATCACCCACATCCTCGGCGGCGCGCTGGGGATATTGGCGCTGGTGCTGTGCCCGGTGTTTGGCGCGCGGCATCACAACGCCTGGAGCGTGGTTTGCGGTTCGGTATTCGCCTTCTGCATGCTGGTGCTGTACGCCATATCCAGCGTCTACCACGGCCTGAGCCCGAAGCTTCACGGCAAGCGGGTGATGCAAGTGCTGGACCATTGCAGCATCTTCCTGCTCATCGCGGGCACCTACACCCCCATGGCCCTGTGTGCCATTCGCCCCTACAACTCCGCCCTGGGATGGGTGCTGTTCGGCGTGATTTGGGCGCTGGCGGCCCTGGGCATCACCTTCAACGCCATCGACCTGAAGAAGTACGCCACATTCTCGATGATCTGCTACCTGCTGATGGGCTGGGCCATCGTGGTGCGCATCGACCTGATCTACAGGCTGATCACCCCATCCGGGTTCTGGCTGCTGCTGTCGGGCGGCGTCGCCTACACCGTGGGCGCCGCGCTTTACCTCGTGGGAAAAAAGCGCCGCTACGCACACACGGCCTTCCATGTGTTTACGGTAATCGGCAGTTTGCTGCACTTCCTGTGCATATTGTTGTATGTGATATGATACAATGGCAACGCGGGCGCCGCCGCTACATCTTTGAATAATTGTCGATAGGTTCCGTCGAAACCCGCCGACCTGGAAAACATTCTGTTTTCCTGGATGTGTTGCTAAGTCCGGGATATGCAAGTTCGAGTGGATTTCCGTCAAAACAAGGCGGAAAACCGCAGGCTTACTGGCGGCAAGTTAAGGAAACACCGCACAATGCTCGCGGCCCATTAGCGGGAGAATTTCAGCCGCTTGCTGCCTGCAAAAATCTCGATTACCCGTCAGGTAACCTTCGTTTTTTGCAGTTCGCAATCGACTAAAATTCCCTCCGCTACTGAACCACTCGATTATGCGGCATTTCCTTAAGGTTTGACAACGCAGTTTTGGCGGAAAAGACGCCGGAATTGCATGTTCAGGGTTTTAGAATCACGTCCTCACCACGCGCAATTCCAATAAACGACGGGGAGACGGAATACATTCCGTCCCCCGTCGTCTTTATGTCGTTTCCCGTTATATTGGCATTACTGTTCGAACTCGCCCAGCGCGCCGACGATGGTGCGCTCGCTCTCCTGCTTTTCATACTTCGCGAACTGGGCGCGGTTGCGGGCGCTGTGGCTCAGGCACGCAGGGCCGCCGATGCAGCCGCCGTCGCAGGCCATGCCCTCGATGAAGTTCTCCTTCAGCACGCCCTTGCTCTTCTTCAAAAGCGCGGCGTTGCACTCCGCCAGGCCGTTGCAGGACACGGCCGACAGCTGGAAGTCCTCCATGCCCTCCATCTCCTTGATGGCCTCGGCCACGGCATCCGCCAGCCCGCCGCAACGGGCAAAGCCCCGGCCGAAGGCGGAGGAGTTGGTCAGCTCCACGCCCTTTAGGGCGCGCAGGTCGATCTCCGCGGCGTCAATCCAGGCCTGCATCTCCTCGAAGGTGATGGCGCAGGAGACCACGTTCTTGCTGCGGGTGTAGATCGTCTCGTACTTCTTGGCGATGCACGGCCCTATGAACACGATCTCGGCGGTGGGATCCTTTTTGCGGATCTGGTAGGCCATCATCGCCATCGGCGAGGGGTTCTGGGACACGTGGGGGGCGACGGTGGGATAGTTCTTCTGCACGAAGCTGACGAACGCCGGGCAGCAGGAGGACGTGAGGAAGCCCTCCTCCACAAGCTCCTTGGCTTCGTGGTAGGCCACGGCGTCCGCGCCCCAGGCTGCCTCCTCCACCCGGAAGAAGCCAAGCTTCAGCAGCGCCTCGTAGACCTTGTCAGCCTTCACATCCGCGTACTGCGCGCCGATAGACGGGGCCACTACGGCGTAGGTGTGGTAGAGCTTGTTGTCCATCGAGCCCTTGATGATCTGTATGGCCTTGGTCAGGAAGGACTTGTCCGAAATCGCGCCGAAGGGACACTGGTATACGCAGGCGCCGCAGGAGACGCACTTCTCCAGCTTGATCATGGCCTTCTGGTTATCGGGGTTGATGCTGATGGCCTTCATCTTGCAGGCCTTGATGCAGGGGCGTTCCAGCTTCAGAATCGCGCCGTAGGAGCAAGCCGCGGCGCAGCGCCCGCACTCGATGCACTTCGACTTGTCGATGGTGGCGTGGCGGTTGACGATGGTGATGGCGTTCTTCGGGCAGGCATTCATGCAGTGGTGGGCGATGCAGCCGCGGCACGCCTGGGTGACGGTAATGCCATCCACGGGACACTCGTCGCAGGCGATGGGCAACACCTCAACCACGTTGGGGTTGCGTGGATTGCCGCCAAGGGCCAGCTTGACCCGTTGGTTGATGATGGCGCGCTCCTTGTAGATGCAGCAACGCATGGTGGGCTTGGCCTCGTCCGGGATGATCTTTTCTGCGATACCCAGGGTGTTTTCCGGGGTCATCGCGTCCTCCAGCGCCAGCGTGGCAACCTCTTTCAATACTTTATATTTCAGTTCCTGAACATCGGTGTCGAATTTCGGCGTCATGTCCATTCCTCCCCGCATTATGTGTTTCAAATACATGCGTATTATAACATGTAATTGATTCAATATGCAATACCGCGTTTAATAATTTGACAAAGCCCCTGAATAATGATAGAATTCACTCAGTGAAATATTGAAAAACGAGGTGTTTCCATATGAGCAAACAGGCTTACAGGATGAACATTGCCGGCCTGGATCGCGACCTTCCCCTGTGCCCCATATCGGACAAGCTGAAAATCGGCGCGTTTGTGATCTTCGGCGACCCCGAGTTGACCACCGCCTGCGCCCGGGAGCTGTTGGCCAGGTGTCCTGAGCACGACGTGCTGATCACCGCCGAAAGCAAGGGCATTCCGCTGATCTGCGAGATGGCTCGCCTGAACGGCAACGAGCGCTATGTGCTGGCCCGGAAGGCCCCGAAGCTGTACATGCGCGACGTGCTGTCGGTGGAGGTGCGCTCCATCACCACCGACCACAAGCAGACCCTGTGCCTGGACGGCGGCGACGCCGAATACATGAAGGGCAAGCGCGTGGTAATCGTGGACGACGTAATCTCCACCGGCGAATCCCTGCGGGCACTGGAGACTCTGGTAGAGAAGGCCGGCGGCAACATCGTGGGGCGCATGGCCATCCTCGCCGAGGGCGACGCCACGAAGCGCGGGGACATCATCTACCTGGAGAAGCTGCCCCTGTTCGACAGTGAGGGGAACCCGATCGACTGATACAGTGTAATCAAGTTTTGCAGCGGCGGTGCCTGTGCCGCCACGGTATCCCCTTTGCGGAGGTACTGTGGCGGCGCAGACACCGCCGCTATATTATGCGTTATCCGTTTTATGAACCCAGCTCCAGCGTTCCCCCGCTCTCCAGCAGGCACAGCGTCCTTTGCTTCACCTTCATGCCGGTGATGCGCTCCAGGGCGAGAGCGTACACCTTCAGCTGCTTGTCGTAGTGAGCGCGCAGGGCGTCCATGTCGTCGGTGCGATCGGTCTTGTAATCCAGCAGCACCCATTCCCCGCCCTCGATGAAGCAGCAGTCGATGGTGCCCTGCACCAGCAGCTCGCCGCGGCCAAAGCGGCTGGCCTCTTCGGCAGTCAGGGCTTCATCTATGGGCAGCATCACGTTGAAGGGCCACTCCCGGCGCACTTCACTTGCCGAGCGCAGCCGCAGGCCCACGTCGCCCTCCAGGAACCGGGACAGCCGCCAGGGCTCCACCACCTCGCGCTGGCCGTCGGTGAGCAGCCGTCGATTGGCGCAGTCGTCCAGCTGCCGCGCCACGGCGTCGGTGAGCGCCCCGCCGGACAAGCCCTCCAGCGCGTCCAGCCGCAGAAGCTGCATACAGCGGTGATACGCCGTGCCCCGCTCCGCGCCGGTCATGCGCCTGGCGTCGCCGGACAGGAAGGCCGGGCGCTCCACCAGCGCGGGGAGCTGGCCGGGTCCCTCGATCTCCCGCAGCAGGCCCGAGGCCGTCAGCTTCAGCGGCTGGCCCGCGGCCAGTGGATCCGGATACTGCCAGGCCAGCTGGATGTCCAGTTCGGGATTGGCGTATTCACCGGGATGCGCCATCACCCGGTTGAACAGCGCCCTGGCGTCGTTTACCGTCCCCTCCGCCTCAATACGGATGGATGCCGCCGGAATCATCCGCAGGCTTGAATACAGCGGCAGGCCATCGGCCTCGGCGGCGCAGCGGGCGGCCATGACCAGGTCCAGGTGGCTGGTCGCGGCCACCGGCGCGGCGGACAGCGCCTGCCAGCGCTTCATCGCCTTGTCGGCGTCCTTCACCGTGCCCACCAGCACCAGCCTTTGCTGGGCGCGGGTCAACAGCACATAGAGTATACGCATCTCCTCGGCGGCGTCCTCCCGGCACTGACGTGCCATTATAGCCGCCTGGGGCAGCGTCAGCCGCCGGGTACGCAGCTCAGGGTCATAGTAATTCATGCCCACGCCCAGATCCCGGTGGGTCAGCAGCGGCGCGTCGCTGCGCTCGTTGCGGTACTTCTTCGCCAGCTGCGCCCCGAACACCACCCTGAACTCCAGTCCCTTGCTCTTGTGGACCGACATCATGCGCACAACATTGTCGTTCTCCCCCAGCAGGTGGGCCGCGTCGCCATCGCTGCGCTTGCGCATGTGCTCGGTGTAGAACAGGAACCGGGTCAGCGAACCGGAGTATTCGCCGTCAAAGCCGCAGGCGCTGACGACAAACTGGTCCAGGTTCGCCTGTCTCTGCGCCCCGCCGGGAAGGGCCCCGGCATAGGTGTAGAACCCGCTCTCGTCCAGCACCAGGCGGACAAATTCGCCCAGGCTCAGGCTACCCGCCTTCAGCCGCCAGCCGTCCATTTGCGCAAAGAACGCGCGCAGCTTCCCGGCGGTGTCGTCCTCCGCCTCATCGGCATAGGCGGTCGCGGCGTCCACATAGGGCGCCGTCCGGTAGGCGATGCGTATGCGGGCCAGCTCGTCGGCGGTGAGCCCTACCACCGGCGAACGCAGCATTGCGATCAGCTCCACATCCCGCCGGGCATTCTCGATCAGCCGCAGCATCGACATCAGCCAGCGGATTTCCAACGATTCATAGTAGCCCGACTGTCCGTCGGCGAAAGCGGGTATGCCGTGGGCCAGCATGACCGGCATCATGGCCGAGAAGGCCGCGGCCTTGCTTCGGGTCAGTATGGCAAAGTCCCGGTAGCGCAGGGTCGGGTCCGCGGCCATCATTTCCCGGATGGTCTTGGCGATCACGATGCCCTCCCGCTCCAGGGCCTGGAGCCGGGCGATGCCCGCCTCGGAGGCTGCGTTGTCGTCCACGTCCTCCGGCTCGGCGTCGGCGTCCACCAGCAGCAGCTCCACGTCATGCTCCTCGCCCGCCCCCGCGTCCGGCAGGCCCGGGTTTAACCGGGCCAGGGCGTCGTAGGTGATTTCGGCGTCACCGCCGGTCATCACCCGCTCAAACACCAGGTTCACAAAGTCCAGTATGCCCTTCCGTGACCTGAAATTGCGGGTCAGCGGGAGCAGCGTACCGCCCTCGCCCCGGCCATAGGCCGCGTACTTTTCCAAAAACAGCCGCGGCTCGGCCAGCCGGAAGCGGTAGATGGACTGCTTCACGTCCCCCACCATGAACCGGTTGTCTCCCCGGCATAGCGCGCCGATCAATGCCTCCTGGATGTCGGAGGTGTCCTGGTACTCGTCCACAAACACATAATCGAAGCGCTCCCGCATGCTGCGCGCCACCGCGGGATTATTAAGCGCCCGAAGAGTCCGATGCTCCAGGTCGGCATAGGTCAGGCCGGAACGTTCGGCCTTGGCAGCTTCATACAGCTCAGAAGTCCGCAGGGCTATCCCGGCCAGCGTTTTTATCTCGCCGCTCAGCGCGATGGCGTCTTTCCTGGCCTGCAACAGGGGCAGGTCCCGCAGCCGGATGTCGGCCAGGACCTTCTTGACCGACTCCCGCAGGCGCTTCACCGCCTCGGCGGCGTCCGGATCGGCGTCCGGGTCCCGTTTGCCCCGGGCCGCGGAGGCGCTCTTGTATTCGGAAAGCGCCCGGTAAAGCCCGTCGTAGTCCTCCAGGGCCAGCATGTTGGTGAGCGCCTGTATATCCGTTTGCATGGCCGCCTGGTAGTTCAGCGGGCACCCCGGCAGCGCCATGGCGTGGCGAAGATGGACCAGCGCCGTGTGAATGGCGCGGCGGGCATCCCGCTTCAGCTCGTCCTGCCACATCGAAAGCGCGGCGGCGTCGCAACGGGCGGCATCCCTCAACCAGGCCTCCGGGTCCGGCCGGTCCTCCATCCGCCGAAACAGCAGCTCCACCGCAGCCCGCACGCCCTTTGGCCCCCTGCCGTAGTCCAGTGCCAGCAGCGCCTCGCCGCCTGCGGCGTAGGTTTCCTCCAGGGCGGCGTCCAGGGCCTCGTCCCGCAGGCGGGCATCCATGGCGTCATCCAATACGCGAAACGCCGGGTCCACCCCGGCGGATTCAAAATTCGTGCGAAGGAAGTCGGAACAGAAGGCATGGAGTGTGGAAATGTTCGCCTGGTCCAGCTTCAACAGCTGCTCCCTGCAGCGCTCATCCCCCGCCGCGGCCCGCTCGTTCAGCTGCCGCGACAGCTTGGCGCGCATGTCCGACGCGGCGGCGCGGGTGAACGTGACCACAAGCATACGGCTTACGTCGGCCCCGTCGTCCGCGATCAGCCGCAGCACCCGCTCCACCAGCACGGTGGTCTTGCCGGAGCCCGCCGCCGCGCTGAGGAGTATGTTGCCGCCCCGCGCCTCGATGGCCCGCAGTTGTTCATCGGTCCAGTTGGGCATGCGATCACCTCCGATTTGGCCTTTCGATACGGGACAAGGTCCTTCGACTCCGCTTCGCTCCGCTCAGGATGACAGAATCGGCGCGCTCGAGCGTTCGTCATCTTTTGAATCCGCTCAGGCTGACAGAACCGACCTGCCCGTGTGGTTGTTATCCTGAGCGGAGTGAAGGCGCTTTAATACGCCTTCAATTCCTCAAATTCCTTGCCGTGCTCGTACTCGTAGATCTTCGCGTCCACCACAAAGCGGTACCAGAACGAGGACAGCACGTGGTAGATGAAGCCCTCCTTGCCGTCCAAAAACCCGCCCCGGAGAAAGTAGTTCACGTTGAACCACAGGAACGCCCGCAGGAACTTCGGGAATTTGTAGTACACGCCGTATTTCTTTTTGCGCTTCTTCTCGATCTCCGGGTCGTCCACGCTGGCATCCACATGGCCGTTTTTCCAGTCCATGTAATCCATGGCCTCTCGGGTGGCGTACCAGTTATAGCGTCCGATGAAGTTGTCCAGGTCCTTGAAGTCGTAGTGCAGGAAGTTCTCCTTCAGGGAGATGCTCTCGCCCCTGGACAGGATCGTATGGGCGTCCCGGCGGCGGTCCTCGATGCGGCCGATGCCGTTCTTGAACACCATCAGCTTGCGCTTCTTGCTGCCGTGGGTCAGCGCCCGTCCCATGAAGAAATAGGTAGCCTCCAGGGTCATGCCGTTCACGTCGTCGGCGTCGTGGGCCGCCATTTCACGCTCGATCTCCGCGCACAGCGCCGGAGGGAACTGTTCGTCGGCATCGATGCGGATGACCCATTTGGTGTCGATGTCGCAGTTGTCCAGGCCCCAGTTGAACTGGCGCGCGTAGTATTCGAACGTGTGAAAGTACACCTCCGCGCCGTTGGCCTTCGCCAGCTCCAGGGTCCGGTCGGTACTGCCGCTGTCCACCACGACCATTCGGCGGCACAACCCCCGCACCGATTGCAGGCAGCGCTCGATGTTCTTCTCTTCATTGCGGGTCAATATGATCGCGGTGATGTCGGCCATGGGGGCTCCTTTCCATGTTCTGATTTATCGGACTATCGCCCGTTTGAAGGGGGACGGGTTCCCCTTCAAACGGGCGTCTCCCCGACAATTCAGAATCTACCTTTTCCTTTTCGCCATCTCCGTCTTCCGCTTCCTCAGCCCCTGGATCGTATACGTGAACCACGGCAGCGGATCCCTGGGGTTGAAGATCTGGTCGGTGGTATGCCGGAAGTCGAACCAGCCGGGCTTTGTATTAAAGCGGTTCGGGGATTGCATAAACCAAAGTACGTCGGTGTGCATGTAGCGCAGGCGCACGCCGTCCTGATAGTCGGGGTACTCGGTCACGGGATAGCCCATGCCCAGCTCCACGATCTGGCGGGCGAAGTCCACCCCCGCGGCGAAGCACACCTTCACGCTGGCGGTGATGCGGGGGTTGATCTCCATCACCTTGGCCACGCCGTCCCGGGGATCCTCGATCAGGTCCACGTCGCCATAGCCCCGCCAACCGATGGTCTTCAGCAATTTGATGGAATTTTCCGCGATGTCCGGCCGGTGCACGCTACAGCTGCAACAGGTGCTGCCGCCGTCCACCGGATACCAGCGGGTCTTGTCGAACACCACGGCGCTCTTCGGATTGCCGCCTTCGTCCAGGAACACCTCGCACTTGTACTGGGTACCGGTCTGGGGAATGTACTCCTGCACCACCATGCCGCCGAAGCGCTCCAGCGCCTTTGGAAATACTTCCCGAAGCTGGGCCTCGTCCCGGATGACGTGGAAGCCGATGGAGCCGTAGCCCACCCGTGGCTTGATGATGAACGGGAACGGCAGCCCCGCGGCCAGTACGTCGTCGGCGCTTCGCATGTCGTACAGCGTCCTCGGGCAGGGCACCCCGGCCCTTTCGCAGGCCTGCATGGTCCGTTGCTTGTCCGCCGCCTGCCAGAAGGCCTCGGGCTCGTTCACCGCGGGCCAGGCCAGGGGCCGCACCTCGTCGATGTGCGCGCAGAGCAGCGTAGCGGAGAAGTCGGTCATTGGGATGACGATGTCGTAGCGGCCCTCCCGCAGCACTTCCATCAATGCCGTGAAGGAGCTGTCCGGGTCCTCCCGGTCCCAGTGCCGGATCAGCTTCACGTCCGGCCAGCGGGAGGCATAGCCCACGTCCAGCCTGCTGCTGTTGTAGGTGGTCAGGTGGCAGCCCAGCGCCTTCAGCGCGGGCATCAGCGCCATATTCTGGCGGGCAAAGCCTTCCAGCAACAGCACCCGTACGCCCCGCAGGTCGGGCTTTTCATTGTAACGGGCCGCGCCGTCACCGCCCAGGAAGAAGCGCTTCATTTCGGCGGTATCGAAGCGGTAGGGATTGAGCACCTTGTTTACGTTCAGGCGCAGCATCGGCGGGCAGACTCGGGAAACGCCAAGGCCCACTTTTCCCACTAACCCCGGCAGGCGGAGGGTTCGCTTCGCCCTGCCGTTTTGCTTCTCCTTGGCCACCATGTCGGCGGAATTGAAGGGCGCGTCGTCGCAGAAGTTCACAAGGCCCGAAGGCGCGACCGCCCGGTCTGCCCAGGCGCATATGACCTCCACCACCCGGTCCAGGTTCAAAAAGGCGTAGTCGGTGCCCCCACCCACGGTAAAGGCCACCGACGGGTATTTCAGGTAGTAGCGCTTTTGTACGTCGTGCATGTCCTCGGCGGTATACACCGGGGCGAAGCGGGCAATGAACGCCGGGGTATCCCCCATCAGCTTCAAAAGCCGCTGCTCTGCTTCGTACTTCGACCGTGCGTAGCCCCCCACCGGCGCGGGCGGCGTGGCCTCGGTGATGGTTTGCCGCTGCATGCCGTACACGTCCACCGTGCTGGCAAAGAACACGGGGATGCCGGCGCTTGCCGCCTGTTCGAATACGTGCTGGCTGACCAGCACGTTCAGCATGAAGTAGCGATTCCAGCTCAGGTCCGTCTCATTGGTGACATGGGCCAGCGCCGCCAGGTGGACCACCCGGTCCGCGGGATGGGCTGCGAACAGCGCGGCCACATCGTCGGGGCGGGTCAGGTCGCAGGGGGCATGGGTGTAGTTCTCATGGATCACCTTACTGTCGGCGATGTCCACACCCACGACCCTGTGACCCCGTTGGCAAAGCGCCAGGGCCGCGCGGCTGCCCAGCATGCCGGACGCGCCGGTGAGCAGTACGGTATGCGTCATGACAGCCCACGCTCCTTTCGGTCCGTCTCCAGGGTGATGAACCGGGCGCCCCGCTTCTTCAGCCAGCGGATCACCCTGCGCAGCTTCTTCAGGTTGCCCCGTCGGCCCACCAGGCAGCGAAAGCGCGTGGCCTTTCCCAGTCCCTTCGGCAGGGGCAGCGGCAGGTCCGTCAGCTCGAAGGGGTGCACGTAGAGCGTGAAGTTTTCATGTTTGCGGGCGTACATGCCCAGCAGTATCCGCAGCAGCCAGAACGGGAACAGCCGCAGGTAACCGCCGCCGGAGACAGGGATAGAATAGCCCATGATTTCCAGCGTGGGTATCTCGTATTCGGAAAAGCCGTCCTGTATATACACCAGATCCTCGGCCTGTGTGAAGCCCGACAGGTCCAGGTTGCGATACAGCGGGTGCTGGGCGAAACGGATTTTGCTGCTGTCGTAGGTGAAGCCCAGTGCGCGCAGGGCATCCAGCTTGTCCCGCTCCATGGTGAAGCAGCTGGCCCTGTAGCCGGTAATCTTCTGTCCGGCGGCGGCTTCGATCATCTCCCGCGCGCGGCGGGTCTCGTCCACGAACTGTTCAAGGCTCTTGTTGGTCAGCAGCTCGTGGTCCAGCCCGTGGCAGCCCAGGGCGTGGCCCCGGCGCAGGATCTCCCGCAGGATGCCGGCGTTCTCGTCGGCAATTTCACCCACACAGAAGAAGGTGACCTTCACGCCTTCGTCGTCCAGCATATCCAGGAAATCGAAGATCTGGGGCAGCACGCGCACGCCGGTTCCCCGGCAGTCGTAGCCCTTCAGGTAGTCCAAGTGGTACCACTCCTCCAGGTCCACGGTCAGGAAGGCGCGGTTCATATGGCCCGGAGCCGTCCCGCGCGGACAGAAAGGCGCATTGTTATTGCTTTGTGTCTGCATTGGTATTTTCCCTCTGGGTTTGAGTTTCAGCCTGTACGCCCTCCACGACGCCCTCGGAGCGCATCACCTTGAACACCGTGCCCAGTATGCACCGGGCATCGAAGAAAAAGCCCATCCGTTTCACGTATTCGCCGTCCAACCGGGCCTTCACGTCGATGGGCAGCTCGTCGCGGCCGTTGATCTGGGCCCAGCCGGTCAGGCCGGGTCGCACGTCGTTCGCGCCATACCTGTCCCGCTCGGCGATCAGGTCGAACTGGTTCCACAGCGCCGGCCGGGGCCCGACTACGGCCATCTCGCCCTTGAGAATGTTGATCAGCTGGGGCAGCTCGTCCAGGCTGGAGCGGCGCAGGAAGCGCCCCACAGGCGTGATATAGGCGTTCGGGTCCTTCAGCAGGTGGGTGGGCTGGTCCTTGGGGGCGTCGGTTCGCATCGTCCGGAATTTATAGATCATGAAATGGGTCTTGCCCTGCCCCACCCGCTTCTGTCGGAAGAACACGGGTCCCGGCGACGTGGTGCGGATGATGACCGCCAGCACCAGCAGCAGCGGAGACAGCACCACCAGCGCTATCAGGGACAGAAGAAAGTCCAGTATACGCTTGACATGGATGTACATACATCAACCTCCATCATAATTATACCACAACTATCACTGGAGGAGCGTTAAATAATGGGTATTCACGTCAAATAAGGGGCTGTCTCAAAACAACGCCACGGCGGGAATACTGTTATGTAGCGGCGGCAATCTGCCGTCAGGCGGCGCCTGACCGGCGCCGCTACACGTGTAATCCGCGAATCGAAGCGTGTTATGAGACAGCCCCCTGTCCAATCGATTCAAACAGCGCTTTGGAACACTTGCTGATATCAGCCCTGGTAGATGAAGTTATACAGCTCCAGGGCGTTGGCCTGAAAGTCGCAATCGTAGAGCATGGACTGCTCGTTGCGTACCTCCTCCTTGTAGGAGCCGCTGATGGGCAGGCGGATGCTCTTCACGCTGCCGATGCCATTGCCGCAGACCTGCATCGCGATGGTGAACAGATCTTCGAAGGGCAGGTTGGTCTTGACCTGGTCGATCATGTCCTTGGCCAGTGCGGCCAGCTGTATCGCGTCGAGGTTCTTCACCTTTTGCAGCAGCTTCTCCAGCACGAGGCGCTGGCGCTCGGTACGCATGGCGTCGCCGCCGGTCAGCTTTCGGATGCGGGCGTAGGCCAGCGTCTGTCGTCCGTTCAGGTGGGTATTTTCGCCGTAAGTCTCCAGGTACACGTTCTCCTGGTCGGATTCGTCGATGCCCTCCCTGTAGGCGAACTTGGCCTGCTGCACGATCATCTTGTTAATCTTGTCCTTTTCAGCCTCGGTGATATCGATCTCGACGCCGCCCACGCGCTGGGCGATCTTCTGGAAGCCGAAGAAGTTCACCAGCACGTAGTACTGGATGTTCATGCCGAACTTCTCGTTGATGGTGCGCATGGCCAGATTCGGCCCGCCGAAGTAGTTGGCGGCGTTGATGCGGTAGGTGCCGTTGTACTCGCCGATGTCGGTGTACTCGATGGCCAGGTCGCGCATGATGGAGGACAGCTTCACCTCGCCGGTGTTGCGGTTGATGGAGCAGATCAGCATCGCGTCGGTACGGGCGCTCTCGCTGAGCGTGCGTTCGTCCGTGCCCAGCAGCAGTATGTTCAACCAATCGGTGGGCAAATTGGTGTTCATGCGCAAATCCGACACCTTGGCCATCTGGTCCGCGGACAGGCTGCCCACGTTGTAGTCGGCGTCGGCCAGCTTGTCGGCGATGTTGTCATACTCGGGCGTGGCCTCCCCCTCGTCGGCATTGCTGGAAAGCAGCGGGTCGGAGGCCGTGGCGGGCGCATTGGCGGACACCGGGTTGGAGGCCGGAACCACGTCCGGATTCGCCACCACGTCATTGCCGCGCCGCCCAAAGGGCTTCACGATCACCAGCACCAGCACAACCACCAGCACCGCCGCCAGCGCGGCAAAGAGGGGCGCGCGGTTGGGCTTGCGCCGCCGGTTGTTCCTGCGGGGCGGATAGTCCGGGCGCTGGGGTGGCCTCTGCCCGCTCGAGGGGCGCTGGGAAGAAGGCCTGCGCTGGGGCGGACGCTGGCCACCGGAGGTCCGCTGGCCGGAATAGGCCGGGCGGGACGCGCCGCTTCTGTTTGCGGGGCGCTGGCCGGAATAGCTGCCGCTGCGACCGGAACGGCTGATGCCCGGTTCAACGCGGCTTCGGTTATCGTATTCTGAAGGATATCTCGTCGCCAATTTACAGTGTTCTCCTTCCTGTGTAAATACATACAGACAGAGTCATTATAATGGTATTCTATTTCCCATGCAACCGCAAAGGGGTTCATATTTCGCTTAAAATATGACATTTCCCCGACAATATGGTATCTTTTTGATATTGTACCTCCCGTTCACCATCGCAATTGCCGTGAAAATCCAGGCAAAAAATGCGTCTCGCCGCGGTTGACAACGCCCGACCCTTGATGTATAATGGTTGCGGTCCGGATAAGCAGGCACTGCGTAGGTTCGCGCAGTGTCGATTCTTATTCGGCTAAATTCATGTGACGGAAAAGGACCATCACCCAGGAGGTTTCACCATGGCAGACACCCGAATACTCACATTTACAGATAAGAAGAAGCTGGAGGAACAGCTGGCCCAGCTGAACGAGGAAAAGAAGCGCGTGGCCGAGGAGATCCAGGTCGCCCGCGGCTTCGGTGATCTCAGCGAGAACGCCGAGTACGACGCCGCCAAGGCCAAGGAGGCCGAGGTCTATGGCAACATCGCCCGCATCGAGGCCGAGCTGCGCACCGCCACCTTTGTTGACGATTCCTCCGCTGATTCCAATACCGCCGCGCTGGGCACCGTGGTGCGCGTGCTGGACATGGAATACGACGAGGAGGATGAATACACCCTCGTGGGCTTCACCGAGGCCGACCCGGCGAAGCTGTTCATCTCCAACGAATCCCCCATCGGCATGGCGCTGATCGGCAAGGGCGAGCCCGGCAAGAGCGATTACGTAGCCCCGGCGAGGGTCGGCGACATCGTGGAAGCCGACACCCCCGGCGGCATCGTCAAGCTGAAGGTGCTCTCCATCCGCAAGCGCTGATATAAAACCACCTACATCCACCGAGAGGAGAACGAGAAAATGGCCCAGACCTACCAGGCGCCGTCGAGCTTCACCGAACAGGACACCATTCGCTTGGGCAAGCTGAACGCGCTGATTGAGCAGGGCAGGAATCCCTACGAGATCACCACCTATGACCGCACCCACACCTCCGGCGTCATTCGCGATCAGTACGACGCGCTGGAGGGCAAGGCCGTTCGCATCGCGGGCCGCATACTTGGCAAGCACATCATGGGCAAGGCCAGCTTCGCCCGCATCCAGGATCCGGACGGCACCATGCAGATCTACGTCAAGCGCGACGACGTGGGCGAGGATGAATACAAGGATTTCAAGCAACTGGACATCGGCGACATCATCGGCGTGGAGGGCACGGTTTTCAAGACCAAAACCGGCGAAATTTCCGTGCACGCTACGAAGCTGGCGCTGCTGACCAAGAGCCTGCATCCGCTGCCGGAGAAGTTCCACGGCCTGACCGACACCGACACCCGCTACCGCCAGCGCTATGTCGATCTGATCGTGAACCCCGAGGTAAAGGACACCTTCATCAAGCGCAGCCTGATATTGCGGGAGCTGCGGGCGTTCCTGGACGGCCGGGGCTACCTGGAGGTGGATACCCCCATACTGACCCCCTTTGAGATCGGCGCTGCAGCCAAGCCCTTTTACACCCACCACAACACCCTGGACATGGACATGGTGCTGCGCATCGAGACGGAGCTGTACCTGAAGCGCTTGATCGTGGGCGGCCTGGACCGGGTCTACGAGGTGGGCCGCATCTTCCGCAACGAGGGCATGGACACCAAGCACAACCCCGAATTCACCACCATTGAGCTGTACGAGGCCTACACCGACTTCCACGGCATGATGGACCTTGTAGAGGACATGATGAAGACCGTGACCCAAAAGGTCTGCGGCAGTCTGGTGATCCCCTACCAGGGCAACGACATCGACATCGGCCACTGGGAGCGGCTGACCATGGTGGAAGCCGTGAAAAAGTACAGCGGCGTGGACTTCGCCGACTGGAAGACGGATGAAGACGCCATTGCCTGCGCCAAGGCCCACCACGTGGAGCTGCCGGAAATCCCCACCAAAGGGGCGATCCTGGCGGAATTCTTCGATGCCTACGTGGAAGACAAGCTGATCCAGCCCACCTTCATCTACGATTACCCGGTGGAGATCAGCCCCCTGGCCAAGCGCAAGCCCGACGACCCGATGTTCACCGAGCGCTTCGAGTACTTCATCAACGCCACCGAATTCGGCAACGCCTTCTCCGAGCTGAACGACCCGCTGGACCAGCGCGCCCGCTTTGAAAAGCAGGTGGCCGAGCGCAAGAGCCTCGACCCCAACAGCGGTGCCCAGGTGGATTACGACTACGTCAACGCCCTGGAGTACGGTATGCCCCCCACCGGCGGCCTCGGCTTCGGCGTCGACCGGCTGGTGATGCTGCTCACCAACAGCGATTCCATCAGGGACGTGCTGCTGTTCCCCACGATGAAGCCTTTGGACTAAAACATTGCAAACAAAGCCCGCAGGAAAAACATTTCCCGCGGGTTTTGTTTTGCGCGCTTATTGTATTTGAGCCGTTTATATGTTACAATGGCATTGCGCGACAGGCCTGTTGCAGATAATGGGCCTGCCCTGCACCATCTTCATTATAAGGAGGAACCCCCCATGAAGAACCGCATCTTTGCGCTGCTGGTGGCCGTAGCCATGCTGCTGGCCCTGGTCCCCGCAGCCCTGGCCGAAGAGGTGACCGGCACCGGCACCGCCAAGGGCTACGGCGGCGACATCACCGTGACCATCACGCTGAATGACGGCGTCATCACCAAGGTCGAGGCCACCGGCGACGACGAGACGGACGGCATCGGCAAAAACATCATTGCCGAGTGGCCCCAGGCCTTTGTCGATGCCAACGGCATCGTGGACACCTACACCGGTGCGACCTTCGCTTCCTTTACCCGCGCGGGTTTTGAAGAAGCCGCGCGCCTGGCGCTGTCCGACGCGGGCGTGAACCCCGACGACTACATCCGCGATTACGTCGAGGAAGGCGCCGAGGACATGACCCTCGACACCGACGTGCTGATCATCGGCGCGGGCGGCGCGGGCATGACCGCTGCCATTACCGCCGCGACCGAGGGCCTGAACGTGGTCGTTCTGGAGAGCCAGCCCGCCGTGGGCGGCAACTCCGTCAAGTCCACCGGCGGCATGAACGCCGCGCCCACCAACTACCAGCAGGCCAACGACTTTGGCGAGGAGGCCGGCGTGGAAAAGACCCTGGCCGCCGCCAAGGAGAACTGGGCCGACAACGAGACCATCACCGCCCTGGCCGCCACGGTACAGGAGCAGTGGGACGCCTACAAGGCCGACCCCCAGGGTTACTTTGACTCCGCCGAGCTGTTCGCGCTGGACACCATGATCGGCGGCAAGGGCATCAACGATCCCGAGCTGGTCAACACCCTGGTGAACAACTCCGCCGCCGCCATCGACTGGCTGCGCTCCGAGGGCATTGAGCTGTTCGACGTGGCGGCCTTCGGCGGCGCGTCCGTCAAGCGCATCCATCGCCCCACCGACGAGGATGGCAAGGTCATCTCCGTAGGCGCGTACACCGTACCGCTGCTGGAGGAGGGCGTGAAGTCCCGCGACAACATCACCCTGCTGACCGACACCTGCGCCACCGAGCTGACCACCGATGAATCCGGCGCGTGCAACGGCGTCATCGCCACCGGCAAGGGTGGCAACACCGTCACCGTCACCGCCAAGGCCGTGGTGCTGACCACCGGCGGCTTCGGCGCGAACCTGGAGATGGTCGAGGCGTTCAAGCCCGAGCTGAAGGGCTTCATGACCACCAACGCCGCCGGCATCCAGGGCCAGGGCATCCTGATGGCCCAGGAGCTGGGCGCGGCCACCGTGGACATGGATCAGATCCAGATCCATCCCACCGTGCAGTATGACACCGCTTCCCTGATCACCGAAGGCCTGCGCGGCGACGGCGCGATCCTGGTGAACAAGAACGGCGAGCGCTTCATCGACGAGGTGGGTACCCGAGACGTGGTCTCCGCTGCCGAGATCGCCCAGCCCGATTCCTTCAGCTGGCTGATCGTCGACCAGAAGATGGTGGACGCCTCCTCCGTCATCCAGGGCTATATCAAGCGTAACCTGATGCTCTCCGGCGACACCTACGAGGCGCTGGCCGAGGCGCTGGAGATCCCCGCCGACACCTTCGCCGCCACCATGGAGAAGTGGAACGGCTACGTGGCCGAGAAGAACGATCCCGACTTCGGCCGCACCTCCTTCGCCCAGCCCCTGGACACCGCCCCCTTCTATGCCGTGAAGGTGACTGCGGGCATCCATCACACCATGGGCGGCCTGAAGATCGACCCCGAGACCCACGTCATCAATGAGTCCGGCGAGATCATCCCCGGCCTGTTTGCGGCGGGCGAGGTCACCGGCGGCGTCCACGGCGGCAACCGCCTGGGCGGCAACGCCGTAGCTGATTTCGTGGTGTTCGGCCGCATCGCCGGCGCGCAGGCCGCCGCCTACGCGGAACAGGCTGCCACCGAGCTGGCGCCCGCGGCGTAATCGCAGATAATCCCCAAAAACGATGGCTGGGAGCGCATTTGCGCTCCCAGCTGTTGTTGTTTTTCTGGTTTATTTCGTGAATACAGATTCTGATTTACCGCGTAGCGACAAATCAGAATTTGTTACACCGCCAAACCAGCCTTACCTGAACTTCTTCTTTATCACCAGCTCGATCCGGTCGCCCTTCACGCCCACCACCACGTCGTCGGCGAGGTTGGCCACGATGGACTTTTCCAGGTCCTCCTTGGCCCGTTCCAGGGCATCGGCTTCCATGCGGCCCTTCTCCACGTTCTCCCGATACTGCTCCAGCGTCCACACCGGGGTCAGGTCGTACAGGTTCGGCGTGCCCAACCCGGCGGGAGCCACCACGCTGCCCGTCACGGCGGTCTCACCGTAGGCCTCGTCCATCGCGTGTCCGACGTTGTTCAACGCCCTGGAGATCACGTCGCCCAGCATCCCCATAAACCCCTTCACCGCGGCGTTTTTTCCGGTGCTGGACACGGAGAGCAGCGCCTGCTTGCGATCGGAATCCACATTGGCCGTGGCCTCGAGATGGATCTCGCAGGCGCTGGCATCGCCGGAGAACCACAGGCGGCCGTAGAAGTCCTCCACCATGGCCTTCATCATGCCCAGGGTCTCCTCCACCAGCAGGCTCAGTCGCAGCGTGTCACGCTTGTCCAGCCCGGCCTGCCATGCGAAGTTTTCCGTCGCGTACCGCGCCGCCGCCATGCGCCCGGCGTCGCTGTTGACCATGAATTTGTCCGATACCATCGCTTTCCCTCCAGATCATCTGCATTTTTCAATCTGTCAGTATTATACACGATCGCTCGCCCGTTGTCCAATATCCCTGATAATTTTTCACTGGACACAGCAGCGATTCTGTGTTATGCTTTTGTATGGAGCGGCAGAGGCTGTCGCAATATCGTATGCTAACATCAAAACCCACCCGGCAAGGAGGAAAAAAGAGAATGTTGGTCAATACCAAGGCAAGAGTGGGCGTATTCGCCATCGCCCTGGGGGCCTACCTGCCCCAGTTCCCGTCCCTTGTGCCCGAGTTCGAGGGCCAGTACGCCAAGTTCAAGACCCGAATCCCCGATTCGGTGGAGCTGATCGACGGCGGCATTGTCACCACCAAGGAGCTGGCGATGGCGGCGGGCGACAAGTTCCGCGCCGCGGACGTGGACCTGGTGATACTCCAGCTGCTGACTTACGCCACCAGCTACAACATGCTGCCCGCCGTGCGGGACCTGGACGTACCCGTGGTGCTGGTGAACATCCAGAAGAAACGCGCCCCCGAGTACGCCACCACCGACACCCCCACCTGGCTGGGCGAGCTGTACGCCTGCGGCGCGGTGGGCGAGATGGTCGCCGACCTTGAACGCGCCGGCAAGCGCCACGCGGTCATCACCGGCGTGGACGAGGGCGGCGACCCCCACCTGCAGGCCGAGATCGAGGACTGGTGCCGCGCTGCCCAGGTGCGCCGCCGCTTCCGCGACACCAACATCGCCCAGATCGGCCGGCCCTATCCCGGCATGATGGACCTGTACATCGACGAGACGAACCTGTACCACCGCATGTGGCTGTACACCAAGCAGTTCGACTGGGAGAAAATGTGGGCCATCGCCGATGATATCACCGACGAGGCCGCCATCCGCGCCAAGGCCGAGGACATCATCAACACCTTCGACATTGAAGGCGGTGGCACCGTGGAAAAGGTCTGGGACATGGCGAAGTACGTCGTGGCCTTCGAGCAGTGGGTCAAGGACGAGCAGCTGGGCCTGGTGGCCAGCCACTACGACGGCTTCGCCCAGGGCGTGGCCGGCAAGCTGGATTCCATGCTGATCCCGGCGTTCTCGATGCTCATCAAGCAGGGCACCGCCTGTGCCGTGGAGGGCGACATCAAGGTGGCCATGGCCATGAGCATCATGAAGACCATCAGCGGGACCGGCCAGCTTTCCGAGATGTACTCCATCGACTTCAACGAGGACATCTGCATCATCGGCCACTCCGGCTCCGGCGACGCGGACATCTCCCAGGCCAGGAAGCCCACGATGAAGATCGTGCCGGTATTCCACGGCAAGACCGGCGGCGGCTACCTGACCCAGTTCTACCCGCCCACGAACCAGCCCATCACCTTCCTGGGCATCACCCAGGACCGGGACGGCCACTTCAAGTTCGTGGTGGCCGAGGGCGTGAACGAGGAAGGCCCCATCTTCATGTTCGGCGACACAAACATGCGCATGCGCTTCTCCTGCTCCGCCACGGAATTCTGCGACAAGTGGAGCGAGGCCGGCCCCACCCACCACATGGCCGCGGGCGTGGGCAGGCACATCGACACCATCCTGAAGGTCGCCAAGATCTTCAACGTGCCGGTGGACATCATCACCCGATAAAAAGAACTCAACGGGGCTGTCTCAAATTGAATATCGCTGCATAAAACAGCTGTAGGGGCGCCGATACGGCGTCCGCCCGGGTACGAAATGCACGTTGCACCCGGCGGGCGGCGCATCGGCGCCCCTACAAGAGCATACCCTTCGTCGGTTGATGCCTTTTGAGCCCGTCACGTTTCATTTGTCGGAACATCGTCTTTTGGCCGTCGCATTTGCGTCACTATCGTCAGCCGGTAAGGTGCTATAATAGAGGCTACCACATCATCAGGGAGACGATACCATGACCCTTACCTATTCCAGGCTGTGGCGTCTGATGGAGCGCCGGGGATACACCCGCAAGGATATTATTTGGCTCGCCGGAATCAGCGAGAGCACCTACCGAAAGCTGCTGGCCGGAGACGCGACCCGCCTGGATGTGCTGGGACGCATCTGTGCTGCCCTGAAGGTGGATATCGGCGATGTGTGCAGCTTCCAGGATTACCATTGAATCCCCTGTCATACATTGAAACGGTCCCATTTTGACGAAAGGCAGGCCTTTGTCATGAGCCAGCAATACGTACCCTTTGAAGCGCGCATTCAGGCGCTGACGGACCGCATACTCGCCGATTACGGCAATGAACGGGTCATCGACCGGCTGGAGATGTTCACCCAACCCGATCGGCTGGTGATAGAGGCGCTGATCGAAAAGCTCTTCCGCCTGGTGTTTCCCGGCTATTACCGCGACTATACCTATCGCATATATAATCCCAAGAATAACCTTTCGGCGCTGATCGAGGACATCGCCTTTCACCTGAACCGTCAAATCGGCATCGCCCTGCGGGGCAGCGGCCAGGCCTACGGCGACGGCATCGACCGGGCCACCGAGGACTTGACCGCCGCCTTTCTTGAAAAGCTGCCGGAGATTCGCGCCTATGTCGAAACGGACCTTCAGGCCGCCTACGACGGCGACCCCGCCGCCTCCGACAAGGCCGAGGTCATCATCGCCTATCCCGGCCTTTACGCCATCACCGTCTATCGCCTGGCCCACGTGCTCTACCAGCTCGAGGTACCACTGATTCCCCGAATCATGACGGAATACGCCCACAGCCGCACCGGCATCGACATCCACCCCGGCGCGCAGATCGGCCGCTATTTCTTCATCGACCATGGCACCGGCATCGTGGTCGGCGAGACCACCGTCATCGGCGACAATGTAAAGATCTACCAGGGCGTCACCCTGGGCGCGCTGTCCACCCGGGGCGGACAAAAGCTGCACGGCAAGCGCCGCCACCCCACCATCGAGGACAACGTCACCATCTACGCCGGCGCCTCGATACTGGGCGGCGACACGGTCATCGGCCACGACTCCGTGATAGGCAGTAACGTGTTCATCACCCACCCCATCGCCCCCGGCACCCGCGTGAGCGTCAAGAACCAGGAGCTCCTGTTCAAGAGCGGCAGAGGCTTCGTGATTCAGCCAGAGGACCCGGAGAACGACCCGGCACGGATCATGTGAGACAGGCCCATACGCAATACAGGGGCGCCGTATCGGCGCCCCTGTACTGTGTGTGGGACCAATCCCTGTCGCGTTATTCCTCGTCCTCCAGGACTTCATCGTCAAAGTCGCTGGTCTCGACAATCTTGATCAGCTTCTCGGCCAGCGCCTCGTCGATGGGCACAAACTCCTCCTGGTCCTCGCCCACAGGCACGACCTCCATGAAGAACACCTCAACGGGGTCGTCCTCGCTGCGTTTGTCATCCTCCACGTAATCGGTGAGCATGGCGTATTCCTTGCCCTCGTAGTTCAGGTAATCCAGAACCTCCATGGTCAGTTCATTGCCGGCGTCGTCCTCAAATACGACAAGATCCCTTTCCTCATCCATGTTGTTCATGGCCTCCAATCATTATCAGTGCAGGGCTTTCGCCCTGCACTGATATTATAGTCGATGGGCTCCCATTGCGCAAGTGGCTGACCTCTCTTTTTACAGAGGGCCCCACAGCTTTACGCGGCGCTTATTCCGCGTCCTCCAGCGCAAAGGTGATGCTCACGCTGGCGTAAACGGTCTGCATCCCGGCCATCACGCCGGTGCCTGCGCCCGCGTCGGCCTCTGCCGCGTTGGTCTTTGCGTAGAAGTCGCCGCTGACATAGCCGGAGCTGCCGTCATCGCGAATCTCCAAAACACCGCCCAGCTTCATGCCCGCGGCGTCGGCGAGCACCTGCGCCTTGGCCCTCGCGCTGTCCACCGCCAGCTGCAGCGCCCTCGCGGCGGCATCATCGGTTTCGACGGCGCTGAACTCCACATAGTCCAGGCTGTTCGCTCCCGCGGCAAAGGCGGCGTCGATGTAAGCGCCGGTGTTGTCCACGTCCGCTACCAACACGTAGAGGGTGTTGCTGGCGGTATAGCCGCTGATCGTCTCCTCCACGTCGTAGTTATAGTTGGGATAGATGCTGATGCCGTTGGTGGTGATGGCCTCTTCAGCCACGCCCATGGCCTTCAGCGCCTTGATGATGTCGGCGATCTTCTCGTTCACCCGGGTCTGGGCCGCCATAAGCTCCCTGTCGGTCTCCCGTACCCCAAGGCTGATGCCAGCGCGATCGGACTTCACCTTGACGGTGCCCACGCCCTGCACCGTCATGGTGCTCTCGGCCAGGGCCATCGGGGCGGTCAGCAGCATCAGTACCGCCAGAATGATTGCAGCAATTCGAGTCATTTTCATGGTTGTATCCTCCACAATAATTGGCCCGTCGCGCACTGTGGGATAACGTCTCCCCGGTCGGGTGATCATCCCACGGGATAACGCGAAGAGCCAAATGATTATCGCTGTCCTCAGCAGCGGCTGCCATGCCGTCGCCAGAAGGTATCCGACTTTTTCAGCTGTGCAGCACCAGCAACACCAGCACCCGCCCGCTGCCCGACAGCGCGGGAACATCGGTCGACTTTTCGGATTTGTCCATCGGCGCGACCGCATTCAGGAAATCCCCCGCGTTTTCCGCGTCGATCTCCACGTATACGTTCGCGCTGCCATCATCCACGCTCTGCACATCCGCGTTCGCTTCGTATTCCTGGGCCAAGTCGCATACGCGATTGCAGGCGGTCTCCACGTCTTCTACCCTGAGCGCCAGCTCGCAGGCCGGGGCCCGCTGGCCAGCAGCCGGGATTTCTGCCTCTTCCTCCGCCGCCACCAGGCCCGCGGTTGTGTCCTCAATGGCGACGACCTCGTCGGCCATGCCGTCGGCCTCAACCACCGCGCCGGGCGCGGCATCTGAACGTGTGTTGGTCAAAGTGCCGTTGGACGCCAGGACGGGCTCAGCCGCGCTCTCTGCCATCGGCGCCGCGGCGCTTTCCTCCCGGGCATACAGCGCGTCGCCCTGCTTCGGCGCGCCCCTCAGCGTAAAGGCGGCGCCGATGCCCACCAGCACCACGGCTGCGGCCGCTACAGAGGCGATCCAGCGGCGCATGCGCTTCTGCCTTTGTTGCTTCGCCTCGGTCTTTACCGCGCCCCGCCACCTGGCCTGGGCCTCCAGTGGCACATCGGCCTCCGGTTCCATCTGTTCAAACAGGGCTTTCATTTGCAGCGTCGCGCGAATATCCGCCGCGCATGTCGGGCATTCCCGCCCGTGTGCCTCCAGGGCGCTGCGCTCCCCCTCGTCCAACGCGCCGTCCATCAGCAAATCCAGCATGCCGTTGACCTGGTTACAATTCATTGAAAGCCCCTCCTTTCCCCATCATAGTATCGGCTGTATTTCATGTTTCAATGCTTAGACGTCCAGCCTGTCAAAAAGTTCCGGTCTGGACGCGATTTTTTCCCTCAGTTTTTCCCGGCCCCGGCTGATCCTGGATTTGATGGTGCCCACGTTGGCGTCCAGCATCGTGGCGATCTCATCGTAGGAATAGCCCTCGATGTCCCTGAGCACGATAGCGGCCCGCATATCCTCGGGCAATTCGCGGATGAAGGCCTGCAGCTGCCGCCGCATGTCGCCCAGCAGGGCGTGCTTTTCCGGGGTTTGGCCCGGATCCACCGGCGACCAGCCCGCGTCATACAGGCCGTCCAGCGAGGTGTTCGGGCGATTCTTGCGCCTGCGCAGCTCGTCCAGGCAGGTATTCATCGTAATGCGATAGACCCATGTCGAGAAGGACGACTGGGCCTTGAATCCGTCGATGGCGCGGTAAATACGCAACATCGCCTCCTGAAGGCAGTCCTGCGCGTCCTCCGGGTTGCCGCACATGCGAAGCGCGACCGCGTACATGCGCCGCTCGTGCATCCCCATCAGCGTATTGAACGCCGACGCATCGCCATCGCTCGCGCGCTGGATCAGTCTGCTCTCCTCCATGGCCGCCTCACCTCCGCTCAAATTCAACCTGCAAACCATTATACACCATACGGGCAAATATTGTAAAGCATAGTTTATCGGTCATTCGTCCGGTTCTGAAATCTTTTTCGATAAGGGGTTGATTTTTTTCTAAAAATAGGTTATACTGCTTATTGTTTGATCGCACGCGCGCGATTATGCGCCGGTGTGGCGGAATTGGCAGACGCACCGCACTCAAAATGCGGCGGGAAACCATGCCGGTTCGAGTCCGGCCACCGGCACTTGGCAGGATCCCCGGGACAATGCCCCGGGGATCTTTCTATGTCCTGTTTCTCAGCGCCTTCCTGTCCCGCAGCGCGATGTTCAGCGCCGCGCCGACGAATATGGCCTGGCAGATCATGTACAGCCACAGCATCAGCAGGATCAGCGAAGCAAGCGACCCGTACACCAGAGAATACCGGGCAGAGGACGCGATCAGCTTGGAGAAGATCGTGCTCACCGCCACCACGCCCGCCGTCGCAAGCACGGCGCCGGGAAACACCTGGTAGCGGTCGTAGCGGGGGCGCGTAAAGCCGAACAGCCCCCAGAACAGCAACAGCGCGATGCCGCCCAGCAATATAAACCTCGCCCAAAGCCATGAGCGGTCCGCGCGCTTGAGGCTGAAGGTCTGCTCCGCCCACGTCAGGAACTGATGCCCGGTCAGCAGCACCACCATCGCGAAGTAAACCGCCAGCAGCAGCGCCACCGCAAACGCGAAGCTGACCAGAAGGTCCGTAGAGGCGCGAAAGCGGTGACCGCCCTGCATCTCGCCAATGGTGCCCTGGAGCACCCGCACCGCCGAGGAGGCGGACAGTACCAGCATTGTAATCGCCGCCACCAGCACCGTCCTGCCGCCGGTCCCCGCCACGTGCAGCAGGAAAGACCGAATCAGCTCGCTGGCCGAAGGGGTCAAAAACTGCTCCAGGTAATTGATGAGGTTCATCGCCACATCGTAGTTCTGGCCAAACAGCGCGTACAGGCAGATGATCAGCGGAAAGATGGTCATGGTCAGGTAATAGGACAGTGCCGCCGCCGCGCGGGGCACCATCTTTTCCATGCATATCGCATAGACAGCCTTAACGAGTTCCATCAGGGAAGTCACGGGCTTCCTCCTCGTCGTTCATATTCTCCGATAGGGTACCTCTAAAAACTATCGCGTCGCCCGACGAGATGAATTTTAGTCAGATTTGACTTGCAAAAGGCGCAGGCTGCCTGGCGGGCAGTCAAGGTTT
>CADBVG010000010.1:27231-54491 GCA_902798105.1 uncultured Eubacteriales bacterium | reverse complement strand
CGGCGGCATATCGGATAAACTGATCGCATTGGCCAACAGCCTGGTGGGCTGGATGCGCGGCGGCCTGGCGATGGTGAACATCGTGGCCTCCTACTTCTTCGGAGGCATCTCCGGCTCGGCCAGCGCCGACACCGCATCGCTGGGCTCGATCCTGATCCCGATGATGGTGGACCAGGGTTACGATGTGGATTTTTCCACTGCCGTCACCATCACGTCCTCCTGCGAGGGCCTGCTGGTGCCGCCCTCCCACAACATGGTCATCTATTGCACCTCTGCGGGCGGCATATCGGTCGGCGCGCTGTTCATGGCGGGCTACCTGCCCGGCGCGCTGCTGGCGCTGAGCCTGATGGTGGGCTCCTACATCATCTCCGTCAAGCGCAACTACCCCAAGGGAGAGAAGTTCTCTATCGGTAATTTCCTGAAGCAGCTGGGCACCTCGTTCTGGGCGCTGGCGGCGATACTGATGGCGGCGATACTGATCGTGGTCGTGGGCGTGGTCGGCGGCGTGTTTACCGCCACCGAGTCCGCCGCCATCGCGGTCATCTACTCGCTGATCGTGTCCGTGTTCATTTACAAGGGCCTGGATTGGAAGGGCGTTTGGCATGAGCTGGGAAGCTGCATCGACACGCTGGCCATCGTGCTGATACTGATCGCCATGTCCGGCGCCTTCGGCTACTGCCTGACCAACCTGCATGTGCCCTCCAAGGCCGCGACCCTGATCACCGGTGTTTCCAGCAACCCCGTGGTCATCGCGCTGCTGATCAACCTGATCCTGCTGGTGCTGGGCATGATCATGGACATGGCCCCGATCATACTGATCGCCACGCCGATCCTGCTGCCCGTGGCCCAGTCCATCGGCATCAGCCCCATCCAGTTCGGCATCATGATGGTGCTGAACTGCGGCATCGGCCTGCTGACCCCGCCCGTGGGCGCGGTGCTGTTCATCGGCTCCGCCGTGGCCAAGCGCCCCATGGAGAAGGTTGTCAGGGCCACCCTGCCCTTTTATGTATGCATGCTGATCGCCCTGCTGCTGATCACCTTCATCCCCCAGATCAGCCTGTGGCTGCCCTCGGTATTCGGATACAACGTGTAATCATCCATTTGATGGTTTATCGGCGCAACAAGGCCCTTCGCCAATGGCGAAGGGCCTTGTCAAGTTGTATCCCAGCGAAATGCCTATGCCTTTTTCCCGAAATGCAGCATTTCCCTGGGAATGTGGCAGTAGCCGCCGGGGTTCTTGTCCAGGTATTTCTGGTGGTATTCCTCGGCGCTGAAGAAGTTTTGAAGGGGCATGAGCTCCACCGCCAGCTTCCTTCCGGCCTTTTCTTCTTGGGCACGGTATACCGCCTCAATCCCGGGCAGCTGCGCCGGGTCGGTGTAGTAGATGCCGGTGCGGTACTGTATGCCCCGGTCGTGGCCCTGCCGGTTGACGGACAGCGGGTCGATGACCATGAAGTATTTCTCCAGCAGCACCGTCAGTGAGATGACCTCCGGGTCGTAATCGACCTTCACGGTCTCGGCATGGCCGCTGTCGTGGCAGACCGCCTGGTAGGTTGGGGCCTGGTCCGGGCCGTTGGCATAGCCCACCTCGGTGCCTACCACGCCGTTAAACTGGTCGAAGTACTTTTGCAGGCCCCAGAAGCAGCCGCCCGCCAGGTAGATCGTCTGGGTATTCACGCGCATCCCTCCAATGTCGTTGTGCATAGATTATATCACCCCGCACATGCCTGCGCAACGCTTCTTTTCTCCCTGTTATGCTGGTCATTTAATGTTGATTTATAGCGATGTTTTTGTTATAATACAGGCAACACGGTGGGGAAGGTCCGTTTGCGATACCGACGAAAGGAAAGATGTTTTGAACAGGAGCTTTATCCTAAAGGGGAATATATTCCATACGCCGGAGCCGGACCGCCTGGCCGTCCGGGAAAATGCCCATGTGGTATGTGAGGACGGCGTCTGCCGGGGCGTGTTCGATATAATACCGGAGCGCTATGGGGTGCTTCCGGTCATCGATTGCGGCGATAAAATGATACTGCCCGGCATGGTGGACCTGCACATCCACGCGCCCCAGTTCGCCTACCGCGGCACGGGCATGGACTACGAGTTGATAGAGTGGCTGGACAACATCGCCTTTCCCGAGGAGGCGCTCTATGCCGACGCGGACTACGCCCTGAGGGCGTACACCCAGTTTGCCGACAGAATGCGCGCCAGCGCCACCACCCGGGCGGCGATTTTCGGCACGGTGCACGCCGCCTCAACGCTGATTCTGATGGACCGCATGGAAAACAGCGGCCTGGTCAGCTATGTGGGCAAGGTCAACATGGACCGGGACGCGCCCCCGGCGCTGATCGAGGACCCCGCCGAGGGCGTGGGCGCAGACACCCGGTGGTTCATCGAAGAGAGCGAGAGGCGGGGCTACCGGCATACGAAGCCCATCATCACCCCCCGGTTCGTGCCCAGCTGCACCGACGCGCTGATGGAGGCGCTGGGCGAGATCCGCGCGGAATACGACCTGCCGGTGCAGTCCCACCTGTCGGAAAACCCCATCGAGATCGAGCTGGTGCGCCAGCTGGTGCCACGGGCGGCGTTTTACGGCGACGCCTATGACCGTTTCGGCCTGTTCGGCCGGGGCAGCAACACCGTGATGGCCCATTGCGTGTATTCCGCCCCGCCGGAGGTGGAGCGCATGAAGCGCAACGGGGTGTGGGTGGCCCACTGTCCGTCCTCCAACATGAACATCGCCTCCGGCGTCGCGCCGGTGCGGCGGTACATGGACGAGGGGCTGCGCATCGGCCTGGGCACGGACGTGGCCGGCGGCACATCGGAATCCATGTTCCGGGCGGTGACCGACGCCATACAGGTGTCGAAGCTGTATTGGCGGTACATCGATCTTGACGCGAAGCCGCTGACCTTCCCGGAAGCCCTGTACCTGGCTACCAAGGGCGGCGGGTCCTTCTTCGGCAAGGTCGGCAGCTTCGAGGAGGGCTACGCCTTCGACGCGCTGGTGCTGGACGATTCCGCCGAGTCCACGCCCCGTCCTCTGCCCGTCAGGAGCCGGTTGGAGCGGGCGTTCTATCTCGGGCTGGACCGGGATGGCCTTGTGATGAAGTTTGTGGACGGGGAGAGGGTATTTTAATCCATGCAACCGACGGAAGGGAGGGACAGCCTGTGTACACGGGACAGAGGGTAAAGCGCGTGGACGCCCGGGACAAGGTGACCGGGCGCACCAGGTATACCGACGACCTGTGCGACCGGGGCGCATACATTGCCCGGGTGCTGCACTCGACCATCGCCAACGGCAGGGTCATCGCCATCGACACCTCGGAAGCGGAGAAGGTGCCCGGGGTCGTCAGGGTGCTGACCTGTTTTGACCTGACCGAGAAGCACCGCTTCCCTACCGCGGGCCATCCCTGGTCCACCGACCCTGCCCACCAGGACGTGGCCGACCGCCTGATCCTGACGGACCGGGTACGCTTCTGGGGCGACGACATCGCCGCCGTGGTGGCGGAGGACGAAGTGGCCGCAGCCCAGGCCCTGCGGCTGATCAAAGTGGAATACGAGGAATATCCCTTCGTGTTGGACGTGCAGCAGGCCATGGAAGAGGGCGCGCCCCAGCTGCACGAGGAATACCCCAACAACATCCTCAAGCACACCCAGATCCGCAATGGCGACTATCAGAAGGCCATACAGGAGCCGGGGCTGACCAAAGTGGAGGGCTGGTACGAGACCCCCGTGGTGCAGCACTGCCACATTGAAAACTTCATCTGCTATGCCGAGGCCGAGGGCGAGAGGATCAAGGTGGTTTCCTCCACCCAGATTCCCCACATCGTGCGGCGGGTCGTGGGCCAGGCCCTGGGCATCGACTGGGGGCGGGTGCGGGTCATCAAGCCCTACGTCGGCGGCGGCTTCGGCAACAAGCAGGACATTCTCTACGAGCCGCTGTGCGCCTGGCTGAGCCTCCGGGTGGGCGGCCACCTGGTGAAGCTGGACGTGCCGAGGGAGGAGACCTTCGTCTCCAATCGCACGCGACATTCCATTCGCAGCCATATCGTGTCATGGGTGCGCCCGGACGGCACCTATGCCGCCCGGAAGCTGGAGGCCTTCTCCGATCAGGGGGCCTATGCCTCCCATGGGCACAGCATCTGCGCCAAGGGCGCGGGGGCCTTTCCCCAACTGTATCCCTGCGAGAATGTGGAGGTGGACGCCTATACCGTGTTCACCAACAAGTCGGTGGCCGGGGCCATGCGGGGCTACGGCATTCCCCAGGCCATGTGGGCCGTGGAGTGCCACACCGAGGACGTGTGCGCCGCCATCGGCGCGGATCCGCTGGCATTCCGGCGCAAGAACCTGATGCCCGTGGGTTACGTGGACGGGTTCTCGAAGAACGAAATGTATTACGATACCTTCAACCAGTGCCTGGACAAGGCCATGAAGGCCATCGACTACGACAGGAAGCTCAAGGAATACCAGAACCAGACCGGGGACATCCGCCGGGGCATTGGCATGGCCGTGTTCTGGTACAACACGGCGGTGTGGCCAATAGCGCTGGAAACTTCCTCCTGCCGGATGGTGCTGAACCAGGACGGCTCGTTCCAGGTGCAGGTGGCGGAGACGGAGATCGGCCAGGGTGCGGACACGGCCTTCGCCCAGATGGCGGCGGACGTGGTGGGCGTGCCCCTCGACAAGGTACACGTCGTCTCCTGCCAGGACACCGACGTGACCCCCTTCGGCACCAGCGCCTACGCCTCCAGGCAGACCTATATCGCGGGCTTTTCCATACGCCAGACCGGCCTGATGCTGAAGCAGCGGATCCTGGAATACGCCCACACGCTCACCCGTATGCCGGTGTTCAACCTGGACATCGCCGAGGGCAACATCGTCCGCACCACCGACGGGCGGGTGCTGATGAGCCTTTCCGAGCTGGCCACGGAGGCCCTGTACAGCCTGACGGACAGCAGGCACATCACCGCGGAGGGCACCTACCAGATCAAGTCCAATGCCTACTCCTTAGGTTGTACCCTCGCCGAGGTGGAGGTGGATATTCCCATGTGCAGGGCGAAGCTCTTGAACATCGTGAACTGCCACGACGCCGGCACGCTGATCAACCCCGCCCTGGCGGAGGCCCAGGTGCACGGCGGCATGAGCATGGGCATCGGCTTCGGCCTGATGGAAAGGCTGATATTCGACGAAAAGACAGGCCGCCCGCTGAACAACAACCTGCTGGATTACAAGCTGCCCACCATATTGGACCATCCCCGGCTGGTGGCGGAGTTCGTGGAGAACCCCGAGCCCACCAGCGCCTTCGGCACCAAGAGCCTGGGCGAGCCGCCGACCTGCTCGCCGGCCCCGGCCATACGAAACGCCATATTCCACGCCACCGGCGTGGCACTGAGGGAAACCCCGGCCAACCCGTACAACCTGTACAGGGCCTTCACCGCGGCCGGACTGATCCATGACGAAAGGCAGGTGGCGCAGGATGTATGACATCAAGGCGCTGTACGAGGCCGCGAGCGTTGAGGAGGCCATCGCCCTGCTGCAGGCCCATCCCCAGGCGCAGATCATCGCCGGGGGCAGCGACGTGCTGGTGCAGATCCGGGAGGGCCGCCGCGCCGGCGTGGAGCTGGTGAGCATCTACGGCATCGACGCAATGCGGGGCGTGACTTGTGACGACGATGGGACCATCCGCATCGGTTCGCTGACCAGCTTTTCCCACATCGCGGGTTCCCCCATCATCCGGGAAAAGATCGCCGTGCTGGGAGAGGCGGTGAGCCTGGTGGGCGGGCCGCAGATCCGCAACATCGGCACCATCGGCGGCAACACCTGCAACGGCGTGACCAGCGCCGACTCGGCCTCCACCCTGATGGCCTGGGACGCCATCGTGGAGCTGAAGGGCCCGGAGGGCGTGCGCCGGCTGCCCATCCAGGATTTTTATATCAAGGCCGGCGTGGTGGACCTGCGGCCCGCCGAGCTGCAAACCGCCATCATCATTCCCAGGCAGGCCTGGGAGGGCTATCACGGGCACTATATCAAGTACGCCATGCGCGAAGCCATGGACATCGCCAACCTGGGCTGCTCGGTGAATGTGCGGCTTTCCGGGGACAAAAGAGTCATCGAGGATGCTCGCATCGCCTACGGCGTGGCCGGGCCGGTGCCCATGCGCGCGCCCTCGGCGGAGGCCCTTGCGAAGGGACGCCCGGTGAGCGCGGCGACCGTCAAGGCCTTTGCGAAGGCGGTGCTGGACGACATCCACCCCCGGGACAGCTGGCGGGGCAGCAAGGTCTTCCGCGAGCACATCGGGGTGGAGATGGCGAAGCGGGCGCTGGCGAAATCCATCGAACTGGCGGGAGGTGCGCTCGATGGCTAAGCAGTACAAGCTGGTGCGCTGCACCGTCAACGGCAAGGCCCGGGAGGTCATGGTGGACGTGCGCGCCTCGCTGACCGACCTGCTGCGAAACGATTTTCGCCTGACCAGCGTCAAGAAGGGCTGCGAGGTGGGGGAGTGCGGGGCATGCAACGTCATCATCGACGGCGAGTGCTTCAACTCCTGCATCTACCTGGCGGTCTGGGCCGACGGCAAGGACATACTGACCCTGGAGGGCCTGGAGGGCCCGAACGGCGAGCTCTCCGACATCCAGCAGGCCTTCATCGACGAGGCGGCGGTCCAGTGCGGCTTCTGTACCCCCGGGGTCATCATGAGCGCGATGGAGATACTGAACGAGGGCCGGGAGCTGTCCGACGAGGAGATACGAATCCGCATGTCCGGCCACCTCTGCCGCTGCACCGGCTACGAAAACATCTTCCGCGCCGTAAAGAAGACGATGATGAAGAGATTGGAAGCCAAGAAGGGACAGTGACAAATTCTGATTAATCGAGCTGGTGCTCGATTAATCAGAATTTGTCGACAGCAACTACCCAAGCAGGAGCGCATTATGCTTTTAATCACAAACGGCCGGGTGCTGACCCGCGATCCGGGCAACCCATATATCCCCGACGGGGCGGTGGCCATCGAGGGCGATTCCATCCTCGAGGTCGGTTCGCGCGAGGCGCTCGCGACGCGTTGCCCGGACGCCGAATACATCGACGCCCACGGTGGGGTCATCATGCCCGGGCTGATCAACGCCCACACCCATATCTATTCGGGGCTGGCCCGGGGGCTTTCCATCGCGGGCAACAACCCTACCAACTTCCTGGAGATACTGGAGGGCACCTGGTGGAACATCGACCGCCACCTGACCCTGGACATGACCCGGGCCAGCGCTTACGCCACGCTGCTGGAGTGCGTTCGCAACGGCGTCACTACCATATTTGACCACCACGCCTCCTTCTGCGAAATTCCCGGCAGCCTGTTCGCCATAAAGGACGTGGCGAGGGAACTGGGTGTGCGGGCGTGCCTGTGCTACGAGGTGTCGGAGCGGGACGGGGCGGAGAAGTGCGATCAGGGCATCCGGGAAAACGCCGACTTTGCCCGCTGGGCGAAGTGTGAGGACGACGACATGATCCGGGCCATGTTCGGCGGGCACGCGCTGTTCACCATCTCCGACAAAACCTTCGAAAAGATGGTCAAGGCGAACGACGGCATGACCGGTTTCCACATCCACGTGGCCGAGGGCATGAACGACGTGTACGACAGCTTGCGCAGCTACGGCTGCCGCCCGGTGAACCGGCTGCTGTACAACGGCATGCTGGGCGAGAAGACCCTGCTGGGCCACTGCATCCACGTCAGCCCCGCCGAGATGGATATCCTTCGCGAGACCGGGACTGTGGTGGTCAACAACCCAGAATCCAACATGGGCAACGCCGTAGGCTGCGCGCCGGTGCTGCAAATGATGGCAAAGGGGATCACAGTGGGGCTGGGCACTGACGCCTACACCCACGACATGCTGGAGAGCCTGAAGGTGTTCCTGCTGATTCAGCGGCACAACGCCGCCCTGCCAAACGTGGGCTGGGGCGAGGCAATGAAGGCGTTGTTCGACAACAACCGGCGGATCGCCGCGAAGTACTTCAAAAAACCCCTGGGCGTGCTGAAAAAGGGCGCGGCGGCGGACCTGGTGATCATGGACTGCCCCGCCTTCACTCCCTTCTCGGCGGAGAACGCTGACGGCCACATACTATTCGGCATGATGGGTCGCAGCTGCCGCACCACGATCGTCAACGGCCGGGTGTTGTATCGCGACCGGGCCTTCGTGGACATTGACGAAGAGCGTATCAATGCCTGGACGCTGGAGCAGGCGAAGGCCCTTTGGGGCGCGCTGCAGTGATTGGAAATGGAGAGGCGACAAATCAGAATTTGCCATCATTCCCCCCAATGACTCGATTATCCAAAAGGAGGCCCACCATGAGCGACAGGATGCATCCCATACCCTTTGAGGCGCTGCTGGACTGGATCCTCGGGGAATACCGGACCGAGGGCAGCATCTTTGGCGTAAAGAAGTTCTGGCACGCCCCGGAAGGCGCGGGACAGCCCTTCATGGGCCGCAGCGTTGAGAGTGCCGTCGGTCCCGCTGCCGGGCCTCACACCCAGCTGGCCCAGAACATCGTCGCCGCCTACCTGTGCGGAGGCAGGGTGTTCGAGCTGAAGACGGTGCAGGTTATCGACGGCGACGACCTGCACGTCTCCAAGCCCTGCATATTGGCCGAGGACGAGGGCTACAACTGCGAGTGGTCCACCGAGCTGACGGTGCCCCAGGCCCGGGACGAGTACGTCAAGGCCTGGGTGCTGCTGCACGTGCTGGCCAAGGAGCTGGGGCTGGGCCGCCCGGACGGCTTTGTGTTCTGCATGAGCGTGGGCTACGACCTGGCGGGCATACGCAGCTCGAAGGTTGATGGCTTCCTGGACGACATGAAGGACGCCTCCCGCACGGAAACCTTTAAGCATTGCCTGGCCGTGCTGGCGCGGCGCATGGGCGAATTCAAACGCTTCACCCCGGCGGATCTCGCCGCCATTTCCCCCAGCCTGTGCAACAACGTGACCATCTCCACCATGCACGGCTGCCCCGCCGCGGACACCGAGCGGATCGCGCTGCACCTGATGGAGAACAAGGGGCTGCACCTGCTGCTCAAGTGCAACCCGACGCTGGTGGGCTTTGACTACGCGGAAAAAGTGCTGGACGCGCTGGGCTTTCATTACCTGCGCTTCGGGCGGGCGGGCTTTGAGAACGACCTGCAATACTCAGACGCCGTGCCGATGCTGCGCCGTCTCCAGGAAAGGGCCGTAGCGCAGGGGCTGTTCTTTGGCGTCAAACTGACCAACACCTTCGCCGTCAAGGCGGATCGGGGCGAGCTGCCCGATGAGAACATCTATATGAGCGGGCGGGCGCTGCTGCCCCTGAGCCTGCGGGTCGCGGTGCGGCTGCGGCGGGATTTCGGCGATGCGCTGCCCATGTCCTACTGCGGCGGCGCGGATGCTAAAAACATCGCGATGCTGTACAGCGCCGGCCTGTTCCCCGTCACCGTCTGCACCGAACTGTTGAAGCCGGGCGGCTACGAGAAGCTGCACGCAATGGCCACGGTGCTGGAGGGCGTGAAGCGCAGCGGGGTGCTTTTGGACGACGCGCTGATCAGGGAACTGACCAAAGCCCTGTGCGCCAAGCTCGGGAAAGTCCCCGCCCGGCACCGTGCCCTGCAAGCCCTTGACACCGGCGCAAAGGCCAACTGCCGCGCGGTATGCAGTATCTGCGCCTCCGTGTGTCCCAACCGGGCGAATGTGATCATCGCCGTGGACGGCAAGCAGCATATGCTGCACCTGGACGGTCTGTGCAATGAGTGCGGCAATTGCGCCTCCTTCTGCGCGGAAAAAACCCTGCCGTATCGCAATAAGCTGACTGTCTTTACGGACAGGGCGGCGCTGGAGGACAGCCAAAACGCCGGTTTCGCCTGGCTGACCGAGTCCGGGCGGTTCCTGCTGCGCCACGAGGGCGTCTGCCGGGAGGTGGACCCGACAGACGAAGGTGTGCCCCCGGAGGTTGGCCGGGTTATGGCCGCCGTGCGGGACGATCATCCCTGGCTGCTCTATGGACAAAAGATCAAGAGCGAGGTGTAATCATGGACCGGAAAAAGCAACGGGCGATACTGTATGCTCTCCTGGCGGCTGTATTCTACGCCGTCAACGTACCCCTGTCAAAGCTGCTGCTGCAGCACATCGGCCCTACCACGATGGCCGCTCTGCTCTACCTCGGGGCGGGCGCGGGCATCGGGCTGCTGTCACTGCTGAACCGCCGGGACAGGGCCCGATCGTCGCCCCTGTCCAAAGCGGACCTGCCCTTTGTGGTGGGCATGATCGTTTTGGACATCGCCGCGCCGATCTTCCTGATGCTGGGCATCAGCTATGGCTCGTCCGCCAACGCTTCGCTGCTGGGTAATTTTGAGATCGTGGCCACCACGCTGATCGCGCTGCTGGTCTTCCGGGAGGCTGTGACGCCGCGGCTGTGGGCGGCCATCGCCTTGGTTACGCTGTCCAGCATACTGCTGTCCTTCGAGGGCACGGACAGCTTCAAATTCTCCTCCGGCTCGCTGTTCGTACTGCTGGCGACGGTCTGCTGGGGCTTTGAAAACAACTGCACCCGAAACATCTCCTCCAAGAATACCTATGAGATCGTCGTGCTGAAGGGCATCTTCTCCGGGCTGGGGGCGCTGGTCATCGCCCGGATCAAGGGCGAGCAGTCGCCGCAAATCCAGTATATCGCCGCGGCCATGCTGCTGGGCTTCGTGGCCTATGGGCTCAGCATCTTCCTGTACGTCCGCGCCCAGAACACCCTCGGCGCGGCAAAGACCAGCGCCTACTATGCCGTCGCCCCCTTTGTCGGCGCGTTCCTGTCCTTCGCATTCCTGCGGGAGCGGCTCTCGTGGATGTACCTCTGCGCGCTGGTCGTGATGATCGCGGGCTCCGCGCTGGTGGTGGCGGACACGCTGATCCGGCATCATGCCCACAAGCACCAGCACACCTTTACCCACACCCACGACGGTTTCACTCACACCCACACGGTCATCCATGCCCACGGGCACAATCACTATACGACGGACGACCGGCATGGGCACCGGCACAGCCGGGCCGAGCTGGAGGGCCTGCCGGGGGCCATGCACCCGTGACGATACATTCCCCAAGGAGGTCTCCATGAACCAGATTAAATGGACCCTGAACGCCATGCCCAAGAGCGACGACCGGTACCTGCCCCTGATGTCGAAGGCCAATGTGGACCGGGCCCGGGCGTTTTTCAAAACGTTTCCCCAGTACGCTGTCACGCCGCTGGCGCGGCTGGACAACATGGCCGGGCGGCTGGGACTGGGCGGGCTGTTCGTCAAGGACGAGAGCCACCGCTTCGGCCTGAACGCCTTCAAGGTGCTGGGCGGGGCCTTCGCCATGGCGCGCTACATCGCCGAGCAGACCAACCAGGCCATCGAGGCCATGACATACGACTACCTCACCGGCGAGCAGCTGCGCCAGGATTTCGGCCAGGCCACCTTCTTTACCGCCACCGACGGCAACCACGGCCGGGGCGTGGCCTGGGCGGCAAAGCAGCTGGGCCAGCGAGCCGTGGTGCACATGCCCAAGGGCAGCGCGAAGGTGCGCTTCGACAACATCGCCAGGGAGGGCGCGAAGGTTACCATCGAGGACATGAACTACGACGACTGCGTGCGGCTGGCGGCGAAGGAAGCCGCGAACACCGAGCACGGCGTGGTGATGCAGGATACCGCCTGGGAGGGCTACGAGCTCATTCCCTCCTGGATCATGCAGGGCTACGGCTGCATGGCCCAGGAGGCCGCGGGGCAGCTGGCCGGGCGCCCCACCCACGTGTTTTTGCAGGCGGGCGTGGGCTGCATGGCCTCGGCGGTAGTGGGCTACTATGTCAACCTGTACCCGGAGGACCCGCCGAAATTCGTCATCATCGAGGCCGAGTCGGCGGCCTGCCTGTACCTCGGCGCCTGCCAGCGGGACGGCACCCCCGCCATCGTCGACGGCGATATGCCCACCATCATGGCCGGGCTGGCCTGCGGCGAGCCCAACCTGCTGGGATGGGACATCCTGCGCAACCACGCCGACGCCTTCCTGGCCTGCCCGGACTGGGTCAGCGCCCGGGGTATGCGGCTGCTGGCCGCGCCGATGAAGGGTGACCCCGCCGTCATAAGCGGCGAATCCGGGGCTGTGGGCATGGGCGTGATTGACGCGGTGATGACGGACCCGGCCTATGGCGAATTGAAGGAAGCCCTGGGACTCGGTGCGGACAGTCGTGTGCTGCTGTTCTCCACCGAGGGCGATACCGACCCGGAGAATTACCGGAGGATCGTATGGGGCGGGGCGTACCCGACACCCGGGGAATGAGATGTGGCGGCCCCTGGGCCGCCGCTACGGGAGGACCGCGCCACGCGCATTGCGGGGACGGCGTCATTTCGTGTGCAGGGAGCGCGCGATTCCAATTTGCCGCCGCGGGTTTCCACATGTAGCGGCGTCGCCTGCGCCGCCACACCTACGTCATATCATGGAAAGGAGCAAATCCCTATGGCACTGGATTATTCCGCGATCAAAGCCGCTGCCGAGGGCTACAAAGACGACATGGTCCGCTTCCTGCGGGAAATGATCTCCCGTCCCAGCGAGAGCTGTGAGGAGCGGGAAGTCATCGCTTGTATCAAAGCCGAGATGGAGAAGCTGGGCTATGACCGGGTCGAGGTGGATGGCCTGGGCAACGTCATCGGCTGGATGGGGGAAGGCGATAAAATCATCGCCATCGATTCCCACGTGGACACCGTGGGCATCGGCAACCGGGACAACTGGACGGCGGACCCCTATGAGGGCTACGAGACCGACGAGATCATCTACGGTCGCGGGGCCTCTGACCAGGAGGGCGGTCTGGCCAGCGCGGTCTACGGCGTGAGGATCATGAAGGACCTGGGGCTGATCCCCGAGGGCTACAGGATCATGGTGGTGGGCTCCGTTCAGGAGGAGGACTGCGACGGCATGTGCTGGCAGTACATCGTGAACAGGGACGGCATTCGTCCCGAGTTTGTCATCTCTACCGAGCCCACCGACGGCGGCATCTACCGCGGCCAGCGGGGGCGCATGGAAATCCGCGTGGACGTGCGGGGGGTGTCTTGCCACGGCAGCGCTCCTGAACGGGGCGACAACGCCATCTACAAGATGGCCGACATATTGCAGGACATCCGCGCCCTGAACAACAACGGCTGCGACGACAGCACCGCCATACGGGGGCTGGTTAAAATGCTGGACCCCAGGTACAACCCGGACCACTTCGAGGACGCCCGGTTCCTGGGCCGGGGCACCTGCACCGTGTCGCAGATCTACTTCACCTCCCCCAGCCGCTGCGCCGTGGCGGATTCCTGCGCCATCTCCGTGGACCGGCGCATGACCGCCGGCGAGACCTGGGAGAGCTGCCTGGACGAGATTCGCAACCTCCCTGCCGTGAAGAAGTACGGCGAGGACGTGCAGGTGTCCATGTACATGTACGACCGGCCCTCCTGGACCGGGGAGGTCTACGAGACGGAGGCCTATTTCCCGACGTGGATCAACAGGGAAAATGCGGCCCATGTGAAGGCGCTGGTGGACGCCCATGTGGCGCTGTTCGGGGAGGAACGCATCGGCGCGCCCAGCTCGATGGCCACCCGGGCGGGGCGTCCGCTGACGGACAAGTGGACCTTCTCCACCAACGGCGTGGCCATACAGGGGCGCTACGGCATCCCCTGCGTAGGCTTCGGCCCCGGCGCGGAGAGTCAGGCCCACGCCCCCAACGAAATCACCTGGAAGCAGGACCTGGTGACCTGCGCGGCGCTGTACGCCGCGGCGATAAACCTGTATCCCACGGAGGAAAAGACCGGCGACGCTACCCAGTTCCGCGCCGGAAGCACGGACAACGCTATCAAGTGAATAAGGAGGGCATGAGCTGTGGATTCCAAGCTGCAAGCCTATATTGATGAACTGAATGCGCTGGATTTCAAGGGCATGTACGGGGGCGACTTCTTCCTGACCTGGGAGAAGAGCGATGACGAGCTGGCGGCGGTGTTCGCCGTGGCCGACGCCCTGCGCCACCTGCGCGAAAGCAACATCTCCACCAGAATCTTCGATTCCGGGCTGGGTGTATCGCTGTTCCGGGACAATTCCACTCGCACCCGCTTCTCCTTCGCCTCGGCCTGCAACCTGCTGGGCCTTCATGTGCAGGACCTGGACGAGGGCAAGAGCCAGATCGCCCATGGCGAGACCGTGCGGGAGACCGCCAACATGATCTCCTTCATGGCCGACGTGATCGGCATAAGGGACGACATGTACATCGGCAAGGGCAACAAATACATGCACGAGGTCGTGGATGCGGTGACCGAGGGCCATCGGCAGGGCGTGCTGGCCCAGAAACCCACGCTGGTGAACCTCCAGTGCGACATCGATCACCCCACCCAGTGCATGGCCGACATGCTGCACATCATCCATGAATTCGGCGGCGTCGAGAACCTGAAGGGCAAGAAGATCGCCATGACCTGGGCCTATTCGCCCAGCTATGGAAAGCCGCTGTCGGTGCCCCAGGGCGTCATCGGGCTGATGACCCGGTTTGGCATGGACGTGGTGCTGGCCCATCCCGAAGGGTACGAGGTCATGTCGGGCGTGGAAGAGGTGGCCTGCTTCAACGCCGCAAGGAGCGGCGGTAGCTTCACCAAAACCCACTCCATGGCCGAGGCGTTCAAGGGTGCCGACATCGTCTACCCCAAGAGCTGGGCGCCCTACGCCGCCATGGAAAAGCGGACAAAGCTGTATGAAAAGAGTGACGCCGAGGGCATCAAAGCCCTTGAAAAGGAGCTTTTGAAGCAAAACGCCGAGCACGTGGACTGGTGCTGCACCGAGGAACTGATGGCGACCACGAAAGGCGGCAGGGCCCTGTACCTGCACTGCCTGCCCGCCGACATCAGCGGCGTCAGCTGCGAAAAGGGGGAGGTGGCCGCGTCGGTATTTGACCGCTATCGCACCCCGCTGTACCGCCAGGCCAGCTTCAAGCCCTACATCATCGCGGCCATGATCTTCCTGGCCAAGGTGAAAGATCCCCAAGCCACGCTCTCGGCGCTGGCAGAGCAGAATACGCCGAGGTTCTTCCAGGCGTAAAAGGAGATTACATGCAGAGAAGCTATTACTTCACCGTCAACGGCGTGCTCCGGGAGACCGCCGAGGACAAGCCGCTGCTGCGCTACCTGCGGGACGATCTGCACCTGCACTCCGTCAAGGACGGGTGCAGCGAAGGGGCCTGCGGCACCTGCACCGTCATCGTAGAGGACAGGGCGGTCAGGTCCTGCGTGCTGACCACGAAGCGGGTCGCGGGCAAGCACATCCTGACGGTGGAGGGCCTGTCGGACTTCGAGAAGGAGGCCTTCGTGTATGCCTTCGGGGTCAGCGGGTCGGTGCAATGCGGCTTCTGCACCCCGGGCATGGTTATGGCGGGCAAGGCGCTGCTGGACCAGAACCCCGACCCCTCGGAGGCGGAGGTACGCGCGGCGATCAAGGGCAACCTGTGCCGCTGCACCGGCTACCGAAAGGTCATCGACGGCATAAAACTGGCAGGGGCCATCCTGCGGGGCGAGGCGAAGATTGACCCCGATATCGAAAGGGGCGACGACTACGGCGTGGGGAAGCGGGCGTTCCGGGTGGACGTGCGGGACAAGGTACTGGGCACCGGCGTGTACCCGGACGATGTGGAGATAGAGAACATGGTTCATCTGTCCGCGGTGCGCTCGCAGTACGCCCGGGCCCGGGTGTTGTCCATCGACGCCAGCGAAGCCCTGGCCATGGACGGCGTGGTGGGCGTATTGACCGCCCAGGACGTGCCTCACAACAAGGTGGGCCATATCCAGCAGGACTGGGACGTGATGATCCCCGTGGGCGGCATCACCCGCTGCGTGGGCGACGCGATCTGCCTGGTGGTGGCCGAGGATGAGGATGCTCTGAAGATGGCGAAGGAAAGGATCAAAATTGAATACGAGGCGCTGAAGCCCGTGACTTCCATCGCCGAAGCCATGGCTCCGGACGCGCCGAAGGTGCACAGCGGGGGCAACCTGTGCCAGACCCGCCACGTCACCCGGGGCGATGCAAAAGCGGCGCTGGCGGCCTCGGCGTACACGGTTACGCAGTCCTTCAGCACCCCCTTCACCGAGCATGCCTTCCTGGAGCCGGAGTGCGCGGTGGCCTTTCCCTATAAGGATGGCGTCAAAATTCTCAGCAGCGACCAGGGCGTGTACGACACCCGCCGGGAGGTCGCCCTCATGTTTGGCTGGGAGCCGGAGCGCATCGTGGTGGAGAACTGCCTGGTGGGCGGCGGCTTCGGCGGCAAGGAGGACGTGTCCGTCCAGCACATTGCCGCCCTTGCGGCCTGGAAGTTCCAGCGCCCAGTCAAGGCGAGGTTCAGCCGGCAGGAATCCATCAATTTCCATCCCAAGCGCCACGCCATGGAGGGCACCTTCACCCTGGGCTGTGACGCAGACGGCATCTTTACGTCGCTGGACTGCGATATCCGCTTGGATACCGGGGCCTACGCCTCCCTGTGCGGGCCGGTGCTGGAGCGGGCCTGTACCCACTCGGTGGGGCCCTATTGCTACCAGAACACCGACATACGGGGCTACGGCTACTATACCAACAATCCCCCCGCAGGGGCCTTCCGGGGCTTCGGCGTCAGCCAGAGCGAATTCGCGTTGGAGACCATGATCAACCTGCTGGCGGAGCAGGTGGGCATCTCTCCCTGGGAGATCCGCTTCCGCAATGCCATCGAGCCGGGGAAGGCATTGCCCAACGGCCAGATCGCCGATTGCTCCACAGCGCTGAAGGAGACGCTGCTGGCGGTGAAGGACGTGTACGAGGCCAACCGGGGCCGCGCCGGCATCGCCTGCGCCATGAAGAACGCCGGCGTGGGCGTGGGCCTGCCGGACAAGGGCCGGGCGAAGCTGAAAATCGAAGACGGCTGCTGCGTGATCTACTGCGCCGCTTCGGACATCGGCCAGGGCTGCCGGACCGTGTTCTGCCAGGACGTGGCCCAGGCCACGGGCTTGCCCCTGTCGAAAATCCGCAACGGCCCGGGCAGCACAGAGGTCGCCCCGGATTCCGGTACCACCTCCGGCTCCCGCCAGACACTGCTCTCCGGCGAGGCGGTGCGCGTGGCCGCGCTGAAGCTCAAACAGGCATTGGATGGGGTCGGCGGTGACCTCACCGCGCTGGAGGGGCGGGAATTTTTCTACGAATACTTCGAGCCCACCGACAAGCTGGGGGCCGACGTGCCCAACCCCAAGAGCCACATCGCCTACGGCTATGCCACCCACGTGGTGGTGCTGGACGACGACGGCCGGGTGAAGGCGGTCCACGCGGCCCACGATTCCGGCAGGGTGGTCAACCCCACCGCTATACAGGGCCAGATCGAAGGCGGCGTGCTGATGAGCATGGGCTACGCCCTGACGGAGGACTTTCCCCTGAAGGACGGCGTGCCCACGGCGAAGCTGGGCACGCTGGGGCTGCTGCGGGCGACCCAGATTCCCGACATCCACGCAATCTATGTGGAGAAGGAGGCGTTGCTGCCCGTGGCATACGGTGCGAAGGGTATCGGCGAAATTGCCGCCATCCCCACCGCCCCCGCCATACAAGGGGCCTACTACGCCCTGGACGGAGTGTTTCGGACGAAGCTACCGCTGGAGAACACCTGGTACCGAAAGCCGAGGGACAATTCAATGTAGCAGCGGCGCCCGCGCCGCCATGTGCCCAAAGCGTGGCGTCAGATTGACGCCGCTATATGTGTTTCGCGTATAGGATGTAGCGGCGGCACTCCCGCCGCCATATGTGTAGGGGCGGCGTTGCGCCGCCCGCCCAAACGACATTCGGCATGAAGAGAGGTGCGCTGGCATTGAGGACAAGAATCGCAGGTGGAACCATCGTGACGGAGGACGGCCTGATCCATGGCGACGTCCTCATCGGAGATGGACGTATTTTGGAAATCTCCCAACGCACTGATGGCTCCGACGCCGAAATCATCGACGCCGCCGGGAAATATGTCCTCCCCGGGGCAGTGGACATCCACACCCACATGGACCTGGACGCAGGCATTGCCCGGGTGATCGACGACTTCTATACCGGCACGGTGGCGGCGGCCTGCGGCGGCACCACCACCATCGTGGACCACATGGCCTTCGGTCCGGCGGGGTGCAGCCCCTGGCGCCAGGTGAAGGAATACCACCGCCTCGCCGACGGTATCGCCGCCGTGGACTACGGCTTCCACGGGGTGCTGCAGCACGTCGATGACGCCGTGCTGGACGACATGGCCGATATCGCTGAACAGGAGGGCATCACCAGCTTCAAGGTCTACATGACCTACGATTACAGGCTCGATGACCTGGCGCTGATGAAGGTGCTGGAACGCGCCAGACGGGAGGGCATACTGATCGCCGCCCACTGTGAAAACCACGGCATCGTCACCCATTTCCGGGAACGCTTTGTCGCCGAGGGAAAGACCCAGGCCCGATGGCACCCCGTCAGCCGTCCCCCGGAGGCCGAGGCGGAGGCGGTCAACCGGCTGCTCTACCTGGCCCGGGCCGCCGGGGACGCGCCGGTGTACGTGGTGCACCTGTCCTCCCGCCTGGGGCTGGAGGAACTTCGCAGGGCGAGGGCCGAGGGGCAGAGGCATCTCGGGGCCGAGACCTGTCCCCAGTACCTGCTGCTGGACGCGGCGATGTACGATGATCCCGTCGAGGGCTTGAAGGTCATCATGGCTCCGCCGCTGCGCAAAGAAGAGGACCGGGCAGCGCTGTGGGAAGCCCTGTCCGCCGGCGAGCTGGAAACCGTGGCCACCGACCACTGTCCCTTCACCTTCGCGCCCCAGAAGCAGCAGGGGGTCCACGACTTTACCAAGTGCCCCAGCGGCGCGCCGGGGGTGGAGGAGCGGCTGATCCTGTTGTACTCGGAAGGCGTGGCAACGGGGCGAATCACCCTGCCCCAACTGGTGAAGTACGCCTGCGCGAACCCCGCGAGGGTGGCAGGGCTGTACCCCCGGAAGGGGACCCTCGTCCCCGGCGCGGATGCCGACCTGGTGATACTGGACCCGGAAAAGAAATGGACGCTGACCACGGGACGGATGCACGGCAATTCGGATTATACCTGCTACGAGGGCATGGAGATTCGCGGTGCGGTGGAGCGGGTGCTGCTTCGCGGGAAGACCATCGCTCGCGATGGCGCGTTCACTGGCCAGCGGGGCGACGGACAATACCTGCGGCGGGGAAAGAGCATTTTGTGTTCATGAAAGCGAGCATTCAGGACATCGGCTGCGTTGTGATGGCCTCGGGGCTGTCGGCGCGGTACGGGAAGAACAAGCTGCTGGAGGACCTGGGCGGCAGGACGGTGATCGTGCATACCGTCCAAAACCTTGCCGTGGCGGGTCTTGTGCCGCTGGTGGTGACCCGCAGCGACGCCGTCGCGGCGCTGATGGACCGGGCGGGGGTGGCCTGTGTGGTTCACGACGGTCCCCTCAAGAGCGACACCATGCGCACGGGCGTGGAAGCCCTGCCCCGGGACGCGGCGGGCTTCCTGTTCATGCCTGCAGACCAGCCCCTCGCCCTGCCCGATTCACTGCGAAGGCTGGCGGTGTGGTTCCTGGAAAATCCCACTTGTGCCGTGCGGCTGGGGCATGGGGATACCCCCGGCAGCCCGGTGCTGTTCCCCGCCGCCTGCCGGGACGCCCTGCTGGCCTACCGGGGCGACCGGGGCGGCGCGGATGTACTGCGGGAACACCACATCCCCTGCGACATTGTGCAGGTGACGCACCCCTGGGAGCTGTGGGACGTGGACACCCCCGAGGCGATGGCGCGGGTGCGGGCGATCTATGACATAATTTAGTATTTTTTTGAAGTTATGAGAGGGAAGAAGTATGGGTACAAACAATCATTTTGATTGGGTAGATTTTTATAAAGAACTATCCGTTAAGCTGCTCGCTTACAAAAGCAATCGTCAAGAGTTGATTTCCAAGGTAAAACAGATTTTTTCAAGAACCGGTATCAATATGCCTACGCTCGAAAAGGGTAATGAGATTGTCGATATTGATCCTTTTACCGTCTTTGGGCTATTCAACAAAAGCTCCATGAAAGAGGCCAACCGAGTGGGTATTCTCGCCACAGTCAAAGATCTCTTTGATGTTGCTTCCCCAACGCCGTCATCCTTTGACAGCCTTCCGACGCTGAATAATCAGAATGCGACTTTTTATCCATTCATAGGAAGCCGTAAAGAAGGTGACATAGACGACCTGTGGTCTTTATTTGAATCTGCGTTGGCCTATGCTTCATCTCCAACTCCCGACAAAAGAAACGTTCTGTCGATGTATTTTGACCTTGCCATAAATAAAAGAGGCAATGGAAACAGCAAAATCACGATGGGTTTGTTTTGGATCGCTCCAAATGCCTTCCTGAATCTGGATCAGCGAAATACCTGGTATATCTATGAGTCTGGGAAGGTGCCTTCTTCGTTGGTAAAAACACTTCCTTCGATCGAGACAAACAAGATTGCCGCTTCAACATACTTTGACATTGTTGAAAAACTGCGCGCCTACCTGCAGAGCGATGCGAGCGAGCTGAAGGACTTTATGGAATTGAGCGCTGAAGCCTGGCGTTATTCCGAAGAAGTCAACGAAGAGAAACGCCAAGAGAAGGCGCACGCCAAAGGAACAGTTAAAGGTGCGGCTATGGCAGACGAGGATGTCGAGACAACACATTACTGGCTATATTCACCCGGGGAAGGCGCTGGGATTTGGGACGAATGTTGTAAAAATGGCATCATGGCTATCGGGTGGGATGAGATCGGCGACCTGTCCCAGTATGCTTCAAAAACTGAAATGAAGCAAGCCATGAAGGAGCACATCGATCCTGAAAGGCCTTATACGATGGCAGCTCACGCCACATGGCAGTTTGCCAACGAGATAAAGCCCGGTGATATTGTTTTTGCAAAAAAGGGACGGAGTATCGTTATCGGGCGTGGCATTGTCACATCTGATTATGAATTCGACGATTCCCGTAATGACAATAAAAATGTACGCAAGGTCAACTGGACCCACAAGGGTGAATGGCCACATCCGGGACAGGCTGCCATGAAAACCCTTACTGATATAACATCGTACACAGATTATATTGAAAAGCTGAATGCACTGTTTGAGAGCGACGAAATCGACGATGTTGAGGCAGAAGAGGTCAGATATCCTGTCTATAGCAAAGAAAAATTTCTCAGTGAAGTATACATGGATGAAGCCAGCTACGACACCCTCGTTGGCCTCGTCCTCAACAAGAAAAATGTGATTCTGCAAGGGGCTCCTGGCGTAGGGAAAACCTTCGCCGCAAAGCGACTGGCGTATTCCATCATGGGCGTAAAGGATCCAAACCGGGTCATGATGGTGCAGTTCCACCAGAGCTATTCGTATGAGGACTTTATCATGGGCTTTCGTCCTTCAGAGAAGGGCTTCGAGCTCAAGCGTGGCGCTTTTTACAGTTTCTGCAAGGATGCCGAGATTGACAGTGAAAATGAATACTTCTTTATCATTGATGAGATAAACCGGGGTAATCTGAGCAAGATCTTCGGGGAGCTGTTTATGCTTATCGAGAATGACAAGCGCGGCGTTGAGCTTCAACTCCTGTATTCTGATGAAAAGTTTTCTGTTCCGGATAACGTTTATATCATCGGTATGATGAATACCGCAGACCGCAGCCTCGCGATGCTGGATTATGCCTTGCGCCGCCGTTTTGCCTTCTATGAAATGAAACCCGGATTCAATACCGATGGTTTCCGCAAATATCTCAACGGCGTAAACAGCAACAAGTTTAATAAGCTGATCCAGTGTATGGAGCAATTGAATTCATCCATTGTCGGAGACGAATCGCTCGGCGAAGGTTTTTGTATCGGCCACAGCTATTTCTGCAATTTAAAAGACGTGACCGATCAGGCGCTGGCCGCCATTGTTGAATACGAACTCATCCCATTGTTAAAGGAATATTGGTTTGATGAACCTGCCAAGGTAAAAACATGGGCTGACAATCTGAGGAGCGCAATAAAGTGATACGCATAAAGAACATCTACTATATGCTGGCGTATGCCTTCCAGGTTTTGAACGAACAGGGCTATAAGAGCATTGCCACGGAGGATTTCGACAATACAGCCGAACTGTGTGCCGCCATTCTTGCCCGAGGTATAAGCATTCAAATAAAACGCGGTCTTGGCAGAGAATATATACCGCGAACAGAGGCATTGTCTTCTATTCGAGGAAAAATCGGCATGTCAGAGACCATCAAAACGCAGGCATTCCAGCGCAGGCAGATGGTTTGTTCTTATGACGATTTCTCGGTCGATACCCAAAAGAATCAGATTTTAAAATCGACTTTGCTGCTCTTGCTCAGGTCAGATATCACGAAAACCCGAAAAAAAGAGTTGCGGAAGTTGCTTGTATTCTTTGATGAAGTAAACACCACAGACCTGCATTCCGTCAATTGGAATATGCAATACAACAAAAACAATCAGAACTACAGGATGCTGATTTCAATATGCTATCTGGTGGTTAAAGGCCTTTTGCAGACTCAGTCCGATGGCACCACAAAGCTCATGGATTTTTTTGATGAACAGCGTATGCACCGGCTTTATGAGAAATTCATTCTGGAATACTACCGAAAAGAATATCCTCAGATCACAGCCAATGCCTCTCAGATTTCATGGCAGTTGGATGACGATATGAGCGCCATGCTCCCTGTTATGCAGACCGATATCATGCTCTCATGGGAAGAAAAAACACTGATCATCGATGCAAAGTACTATGCGCATTCGACGCAGATTCAGTATGAGAGGCACACGCTCCATTCTGGCAACATGTATCAGATTTTCACATACGTGAAAAACAAAGAAGCTGAACTTGCCGACAGACCTCATGAAGTTTCTGGAATGCTTCTGTATGCCAGGACTGACGAGGATATCTATCCAGAGAACGAATATCACATGAGTGGCAATAGGATCGAAGTTCGAACACTGAATTTAGACATGGAGTTTTCCAAGATCAAGGAACAGTTGAGTGATATTGCCGAAAAATACTTGAGTATAGCAGCGTTTTGATTTAAAGTATAGGAAGAAGGGGGCCCCTGTCACGATGATCTACCTTGACAACGCCGCCACGACGATGCGCAAGCCGAGCTGTGTGGTCGAGGCGGTGGCGAAGGCGCTGACCTCGCTGGGCAACGCCTCCCGGGGGGCTCACGAGGGGGCGCTGAATTCAAACCGCCTGTTGTACCGGACCCGCGGGAAGCTGGCGAAGCTGTTCGGCTGCCCGGGGTCGGAGCAGGTGATCTTCACCAATAATTCCACCGAGGCGCTGAACATCGCCCTCAGCGGCACGCTGAAGGCGGGCGACCACGTCATCACCACGGCGTTGGAGCACAACTCGGTGCTGCGACCGCTTTACCGGCTGAACAGGGAAGGAGGCGTGGCGCTGTCCATCGTACCTGCGGACAGCCGGGGCTGTATCGATTACAGCGAGATCGAAAAACGCATCGTTCCCTCTACCCGTGAAATTGTCTGCACCCACGCCTCCAACCTGACGGGCAACCTGCTGGACATCGACCGGATCGGGGCAATCGCCCGGGTGCACGGCTTACTGTTCATACTGGACGCCTCCCAGACGGCGGGGGCGGTGCCCATCGACATGGCTGCGTCCGGCATATCGCTGCTGTGCTTCACCGGGCACAAGTCGATGATGGGCCCACAAGGCACCGGCGGGCTGTGCATCAACGGGGATATCGATGTGGAGCCCCTCAAGGTCGGCGGGACAGGGGTACAGTCGTACCTGGAGGAGCAGCCCCGGGAGTACCCGACCCGGCTGGAGGCGGGCACACTGAACGGCCATGGCGTCGCGGGACTCTCGGCGGCGGTGGACTTCATCAACGCCACCGGCATCGACGTGATCCACGCCCATGAGAGCGCCCTGGCCCGGCGGTTTTACGAGGGCGTCGTCCGGTTGCCCGGGGTCCGGGTGTACGGCGACTTTTCCAGCCGGGACCGCTGTCCCATCGTGGCGCTGAACGTCGGGGACGTGGACTCGGCGCTGGTGTGTGACGCGCTGGCGCGGGATTACGGCATCGCCACCCGGGCGGGGGCCCACTGCGCGCCGCTGATGCACCGGGCTCTGGGCACCGAGGCGCAGGGCGCGGTGCGCTTCAGCTTCGGGTATTTCAATACCATGGAAGAGACAGATGCCGCTATCGAGGCGGTTCGGGAAATCGCAGGAAGATAAAAGGGGGAGACACAACATGGAACGCACAATCGACTGCATGGGCATGGCCTGTCCGCTGCCCGTGATCAACGCAAAGAAGGCCATCGAGGCCTTTACCGAAGACGGGACGCTGTACATCAAGGTGGACAATGAGACCGCGGTGCAGAACCTGACCCGCCTGGGCGAGCACAATGGCTTTGTGGTGTCCTCGACCCGGGACGGTGAGAAGGCCTTCACCGTCACCATGGCCGTGGTGGCCGGGGTGGCCAAGGCGGCTGCCGTGCCCGCTGGGGCCCTTTCCTGCCAGACGCCCGCCGGTGGCAAGGTGGTGGTGCTGTCCGCGGACACCATGGGCACCGGCGACGAGAAGCTGGGCAAAAAGCTGATGAAGGCTTTCATATTCGCCCTGACCAGCCAGGACGAAATTCCGGCCAAGGTGATCTGCTACAACACCGGCGCGCGGCTGACTACCGTCGATGCAGACACGGTCAGGGACCTGAAGATCCTGGAGGCGGCGGGGACGACCGTGATGACCTGCGGCACCTGCCTGGACTTCTACGGCTTGAAGGAGCAGCTGCAGGTGGGCATCATCTCCAACATGTACGACATCGTGGAAGCCCAGATGACTGCCGCGCTGGTCATAAGGCCGTAATGCGGGCGAAGGAGCGGCGGCTGATCGTCGCGTTTTACACCACCCACGACGCCATGGCGTTCGAGGATTTCTGCGCCGCCCGGGGCGTACCGGGGCGGCTGATACCGCTGCCCCGGGAAATCAGCGCCGGTTGCGGCCTGGCCTGGAGCGCCCCGCCCGGGGACGGGGCAAGCGTTCGGGAATTGCTCGACGAAGCGGGCATAACGCCGCAGCACGTGAAGGAGTTGGACATCTGATATGGAGACGAACGCGAGGCTCACCCGGCTGGCGAGCTGCGCCGGGTGCGGTGCGAAGGTGGGCGCGGGCACGCTGGCCAGCCTGTTGGGGGATTTCAGGACCCGCACCGACCCGAAGCTGATTGTCGGCTTCGACAAGAGCGACGACGCCAGCGTGTACGTGGTGAATGACGAGACGGCGCTGATCCAAACTGTGGATTTTTTCCCGCCTATCGTGGACGACCCCTATTTGTTCGGCCAGATCGCCGCCGCCAACGCCATTTCCGATGTCTACGCCATGGGCGGCGAACCGAAGCTGGCGCTGAACGTGATGTGCGTGACCGAGGCCATGGAGGAAGCGTGGATAAGGGAGATCCTGCGGGGCGGCTACGACAAGGCCTACGAAGCCGGGGTGATCATCTCTGGCGGGCACACAATCCGCGGCAGCGAACCCCTGTACGGGCTGGCGGTCACCGGCTTCGCACGGCCCGACCAGATCCGCCGCAACGACGCCGCCAGGCCCGGGGACGCGCTGATCCTGACCAAGCCCCTGGGCGTGGGCATACTGGCCACGGCGGCCAAGGCGGAACTGGCCGGGGCTTCGTTGATGGATAAGATTTACCGACAGATGGCGACCCTGAACCGGGATGCCAGTCGTGCCATGCAGCGCTACCGGGTGCATGGTTGCACCGACGTGACCGGCTTCGGCCTGATGGGCCACGGCTGCGAGATGGCTCAGGGCAGCGGCTGCACGCTGCACATACAGGTCGGGAAGGTGCCGTTCCACCCCGAAGCGCTTGAGATGGCCGACATGGGCCTGGTGCCCGCCGGGGCCTACCGCAACCGGGACTTCGCCGAGGGCTCCACGAGGATACGGGGCAGCGTGTCCCGGGCCATGCAGGACATACTCTACGATCCCCAGACCAGCGGCGGCCTGCTGATCGCCGTGGATGAAAGGGACGCGGACGCGCTGCGTAAAGAGATCCCCGGCGCGGCGATTATTGGGTATGTGACGGAGCGGGAAGAATGGTCGATCGTTTTGGAGGCGTGAATTTATGGCAATGAAGAAAAATCCCTTATCTGATGTGTTTGGTTTTGTTCAGAAAGCGGCAACGGATGCAGTCAATGCGACTGGAAGTATCGCTGAAAGCGTCAAGGATGGCATTGTGTCCGCAGCAAACTCTGTTGGCTCTGTCGTAAACGATGCTGCAAATAAAGTAACCAGTCAGACTGTCAAAATCGCGGATCTGAACGGCGATGGGAAGTTGGATCAGGAAGATATTATGATCGCTTTAGGCTCAATATACACCAAGGCGATTGATGGCATACCGGGAGTCAGCAAGTCAATTGAAACATTTTCAGCGGATTACTTAAAAAACGCACCAAATGAAAAAGCTGCGGCAAGAAAAATGCTTGATAATGCAATTATCAAGTGCACTACTTCTGGTTTTCTCACCGGCTTTGGTGGACTGATCACTTTGCCGGTAACTCTTCCTGCAAATGTTACAAGCGTTATTTATGTTCAAATCAGAATGATTGCTTCTGTAGCTTATATGGCGGGACTTGACGTAAAAAGTGATGCCGTGCAGACTTTGACCTATGCGTGTTTAGCGGGCGTAAGCGTTGCCGAAGTGGTCAAAAAGACGGGTATGGCATTGGGAACTAAAATGACCATGACGCTTGTAAAGAAAATTCCCGGGAAGACACTGACAAAAATCAACTAGAAGGTGGGATTCCGATTTCTAACAAAATTTGGTGAAAAAGGGCTTATCAATCTCGGAAAAATGATCCCTGTCGTAGGCGCCTTGATCAGTGGGGGATTTGATCTTGCTGAGACAAAGATTATCGCGGATAGAGCATACAAAGAGTTCATGGAGGGTCAATTTGTTATTGACGGCGTTATGGATGAAATAGAAGATGAAACAGATAGCACCATCGTCGAAGAATAGGAACAAAACACACGGGACAATCCTTTTGTGTTGAAAAAAGGAAACAAACGGTACAACCATTTATAAAAATTCGGTAACTGCACAGTTGTTAACAAATTCTGATTTATCGAGTTGTTGCGTCAGCCAAAAGCCTTCCCCCATGGGGAAGGTGGCGCGTAGCGCCGGATGAGGTCCCCTTACGATGCGCCTCGCGCCTCTGCTGAAA
>CADBVG010000010.1:0-27201 GCA_902798105.1 uncultured Eubacteriales bacterium | reverse complement strand
CGAAACAATGCAAGCATTTTTCGTCAAATCCACCTTCCCCACCGGGGGAAGGCCACTTTTGGGGCCTTCGTCAACAGCTCGCCAAATCAGAATTTACCTCCAACTCTATTTGGAAGGAATAGAAATATAATGCAAAACACAAGCCTCCCCGCCCCCATCGTCATCGTCCGGGGGGCGGGGGACATCAGCACGGGGACGATTCACCGGCTGCATCGGGCGGGGTTCCCGGTGCTGGCGCTGGAATCGGAACGGCCCTCGGCCATCCGCAGGCGGGTCTCCTTCTCGGAGGCCGTGTATGACGGCGCGGCGACGGTGGAGGGCGTCACGGCGGTGCGCATCGATGGCGCGGATGCAATCGGCGCCACGCTGGCCCGGGGGGAGGTGCCGCTGCTGGTGGACCCCGCGGGCGAGAGCATCCGCCTGCTCCGGCCAGCCGCAGTGGTGGACGCCATACTGGCCAAGCGCAACCTGGGCACGGCGATGGGAATGGCCTCGCTGACCGTCGCCCTGGGTCCCGGCTTCATCGCCGGGCGGGACGTGCACTATGTGATCGAGACCATGCGGGGCCACGACCTGGGGCGCATCATCGCCGCGGGCAGCGCCGCGCCCAACACCGGCGTCCCCGGCATGATCGGCGGCTATGGCATCGAGCGGGTCATCCACGCGCCCGCCGCGGGCGTGTTCCGGATGCTCCGGGACATCGGCAGCGTGGTGGAGGCCGGGGAGGCTGTCGGCTGCATCGTCACCCCGGAGGGGGAAATCCCTGTGCCCGCGAAGATCGCCGGGCTGCTGCGTGGCGTCCTGCGGGACGGCTACTCCGTGACGAAGGGCTTCAAGCTGGCGGACGTGGACCCCAGATTGGACCAGCTGAAAAACTGCGATACCATCTCCGACAAGGCCCGGTGCATCGCCGGAAGCGTGTTGGAGCTGGTCAGCGCCCAAGCGAACAGGGAAATGCGTCCGTATTGATCAATTCGCACAGCGCCCGGGCCTGATCCGGGTCCGGCAGGGCGTCTACCTGGTTGACCAGCCAGCAGTCCGCCAGCGCCTCCCGGTTCACGACGGCGGCGACGTGCTCCGGCCTCACGGGCGCGTCGGGGCCGCACCCCGCCAGGGCGCAGAAAAGGTCAGGGCAGTGGCAGGCCCGGGAGACCGGCATCCCAAGCCCGGAGGCGCCTACCACGCCTACGGTCATCGTGGCGCAGGCCGGTATGACCGGCTCAGAGGGCCGGTGGGCCTTCAGGGGTCGCCCCGCGGACCCGTCCGCCTCCACGACGACATAATCCGCCAAGGACAGCAGCGCCCCGAACGGCACCGCTTCAGACGGGCCCGACAGCTTCCCGGAGGACAGCCGCTTTCCCAGGCAGACGACCCGGCTGTCCGCCAGCGCGGCGCGAAGCTCACCGGTGACGCGCCGCCGGTTTTCCGGGGTTCCCACCCCGCCCGCATCCACCATGGGCATGCCCGGGAAGGGGTACATGTGGGTCGAGGTGGTCAGGACCACCGTTCCGGGCAGGCGCTGGGCCAGGGCTCGAAGCAGGGTGGTCTTTCCTCCGCTGCCGATCACGGCGATGAACCTGCCGGTGGTTTTGAAGTCTTCAAAGGGTTTGTACATGGGCGATTCCCTTATACTCCTCTCAGTTTAAACCAGCGAATCTGTGGGCATCTTTTCCTCCTTGACTTGCCGCCAGCAAGCCTGCGGAGTCTTTCCTTGCCAGGACGAAAAATCTGCTACACAGCTTTCGCTGTTTTAACCTGAGAGTAGTATTACACCTGTTTTTTATTTCGTACAGGTCCTTCGCTTCGCTCAGGATGACGACGACGCGCGCCTGTGTCATTCTGAGCGAAGCGAAGAATCTGTGTGCCGTGCCCCGATGGACGATCACTGTACGTCCATTATAATACATCCACATCGCCATGGTCAAAGGTTATTCACTGAACTCTTAACCCCCGTTTATTGCAGCGGGGGCTTTTTTTGTGTATAATAATGACAATACGATCGATAATGACGACGAGGTGCATATCCATGGATTTCAAGACCGCCGTTGCAAACGAGATACTGGCCGCGCTGAAGGTTGCCTTCGGCGAGGTCGAAGTGACCCCCGAATCCATCGCCGCCGGGCTGGAGATTCCGCCGGACACGGCCCTGGGCGACTACGCCTTCCCCTGCTTCAAGTTGTCCAAGGCGTTGCGCAAGAGTCCGATGATGATCGCCGACGCCCTGGCCGCAAACATCCACGCCGATTTTCTGGGCAAGGTGGAATCGGTGAAGGGCTACCTGAACTTCTTCATCGACCGGGCCACCTACGCCGAGAAGGTGATCTCCCTCGCCCTGGCGCAGGGCGAAAGCTACGGCGCGGACAATTCCGGCGCTGGCAAGACCGTGGTGCTGGACTACTCCAGCATCAACATCGCCAAGCGCTTCCACATCGGCCACCTGTCCACCACGATGATCGGCAACAGCCTGTACCGCCTGCACAAGTTCTTCGGCTGGAGGGCGGTGGGCGTGAACCATCTGGGCGACTGGGGCACCCAGTTCGGCAAGATGATCGCGGCCTACAAGCGCTGGGGCGACCACGACACCGTGGCCGCGGGCGGCGTGGACGAAATGGTGAAGCTGTACGTGCGGTTCAACCAGGAGGCCGAGAAGGACCCCGCCCTGAATGACGAGGGCCGCATGTGGTTCAAGAAGATCGAGGACGGCGACCCGGAGGCCCTGGAGATCTTTAACTGGTTCAAGTCCGTGACCCTCAAGGATGCCGAGCGGGTGTACGACCTGTTGGGCGTGACCTTCGACAGCTACGCCGGCGAGAGCTTCTACAACGACAAGATGCAGCCCGTCATCGACGAATTGAAGGCCAAGGGGCTGCTGATCGAGGACAAGGGCGCGCAGATCGTTGATTTGCAGGACTACGGTATGCCCCCGGCGCTGATTTTGCGCTCCGACGGGGCCACGCTGTACATCACCCGGGACCTGGCGGCGGCGAAGTACCGCAAGGACACCTACAACTTCGACAAATCCCTCTACGTGGTGGCCTACCAGCAGGATTTGCACTTCCGGCAGCTGTTCAAGGTGCTGGAGCTGATGGGGTATGAGTGGTATAAGGACTGCGAGCACGTGGCCTTCGGCATGGTGTCCTTCGGCGGCGAGAGCCTGTCCACCCGCGGGGGGCACGTGGTGTACCTGGACGACCTGCTCCACCAGGCCATCGACAAGGCCCGGGCCATCATCGAGGAAAAGAGCCCCGACCTGGAAAACAAGGACGAGGTGGCCCGTCAGGTGGGCATCGGCGCGGTGGTGTTCTTCGACCTGTACAACAATCGCATCAAGGACATCGACTTTACCTGGGAGCGGGCGCTGAACTTCGATGGCGAGACCGGCCCCTACGTGCAGTACACCCACGCCCGGGCCTGCTCGGTGCTGCGCAAGGCCGGGAAGACGGACGACGCCCCCGACTTCGCCGCGCTGTCCGACCCCTACAGCCAGGATGTGGTGCGCCTGATCGAGCAGTTCCCGGATATCCTGAAGAGCGCCGTGAACCGCAGCGAGCCCAGCATGGTCACCCGCTTCTCCGTGGATCTGGCCCAGGCCTTCAACAAGTTCTACTATGAAAACAAGGTCATGGTGGACGAGCCCGGCACCCGCGCCGCGCGGCTGCTGCTTACCGACGCCGCCCGCCAGACGCTGAAGGTCGCCCTGTACCTGATCGACTCCTCTCAGTTTAAACCAGCGATTCTGTGGGCATCTTTTCCGCCCTGACTGCGTCAAGCCTCCTTGACTTGCCGCCAGCAAGCCTGCGGAGTCTTTCTTTGCCAGGACGAAAAATCTGCTACACAGCTTTCGCTGTTTTAACCTGAGAGTAGTATAACCGTATATCCATTTCATTCCCGTGCCATCGCCCGTGGCGCGGGAATGGTTTTTTTGTGCCTCTCCCCGAATTGAAAACCCGCCTGCGATATGGTAGAATATTGACAGGGATCCCGCGGGCTTCGGGATAATCGCGCAACGCAGGGAAGGGGGCGGGGAGCGTGCCGGATCGCGTTATTTTCCATGCGGATTGCAACAACTTCTTCGCCTCCTGCGAGTGCCTGGAGCGGCCGGAGCTGAAGAACGTGCCCATGGCCGTGGCCGGGGACCCGGAGAACCGCGTGGGCGTGGTGGTGGCGAAGAACGAGCTGGCGAAGCAGTACGGCGTCAAGACCACCGATACCGTCTATCAGGCGAAGAAGAAGTGCCCCGGCATCGTGTTCGTGCCGCCGAGGCATCATTATTACGGCGAGATATCCCGGCGGGTCAATGCCATCTACTGCGAATACACCGAGTATGTGGAGCCGGCGTCCATCGACGAATCCTATTTGGACGTGACTCAGGCGCTGCCCTTCTACGGGCTGACGCCGACGGCGCTTGCGGACGAGCTGCGGCGGCGGGTGCGGGAGGAGATCGGCATCACCATCTCGGTGGGCGCGTCCTTTTGCAAGGTGTTTGCCAAGATGGGCAGCGACTACAAAAAGCCCGACGCCACCACCGTCATCACCCGGGAAAACTACCGGGACCTGCTCTGGCCGCTGCCGGTGTCCGACCTGCTGTTCGCGGGCCACGCGGCGGTGAAAAAGCTGAATGGCAAGGGCATACGCACCATAGGGGACCTGGCACGGTCGCGGCCGGAGGACGCGCGGGACCTGCTGGGCAAGCAGGGGGATGTGCTCTGGCGCTACGCCAACGGCATCGACGACGCGCCGGTGCAGCTGTTTGGCACCGAGCGGGAGATCAAATCCGTCAGCCGGGGCCGCACGTTTCCCCGGGATCTGACGACCCGGCGGGAGATACGCGCCGCCATCGTCTACCTGATGGACGAGGTGGCCCGGAACCTGCGCCGCCACAACCTGAAGGGCGGGGTGGTCAGCGTGCAGTTTCGCAGGCCGGACATGACGGACATCTCCCGCCAGACCACCCTCGACCATCCCACCTTCCTCCAGCACGAGCTTCAGCAGGCCGCCATTCGCCTGGCGGAGGCCCATTGGCGCGCGGGGGACCCCATCCGGGCGATGACCGTGGGCGTGTCGAAGCTGGTGCCCGCCGAAGCGGCGGCGGAGCAGATGTCGCTGTTCGATCTCATGGACGGCGGCGCCGAGGGACGGCAGAAGCGGGAGCGCCTGGAAGCGGTGGTGGAGGACCTGCGGCAAAAGTACGGCGACGGCAGCGTGACCCTGGGCTACCAGGACGACGCCCAAATCGGGCTGTGCCGCAAAAAGGAATGAAACCGGCAAGCGAGGAGGACGACATGAAATATCAGGGCATTCGCAAGATTCACGAGGGCAAGTTCATCACCCGCTATGATGTGGACTATGTCACGACCCAGGGGAACATCAAGACCTATGAAATCATCAGCCGGAACCGGGACATCCGGTCGCTGGAAGCGCTGCAAAACAGGACGCCGGACTCCGTCATCATGATCCTGACGGACGAGGGCGGCCAGCGCATACTGGTCAACCGGGAGTATCGCATGGCCATGGCCCAGTGGATTTACAACTTTCCCGCCGGGCTGATTGATCCTGGCGAGACCCCGGAGCAGAGTGCGAAGCGGGAACTGTGGGAGGAGACCGGGCTGACGCTCGTGCGCATTGACGACGTGCTGGACAACAGCTACAGCGCCGTCGGCTTTGCCAACGAGCGGAACATCTGCGTCTTCGGCGCGGCCACCGGAGAATTCCGGGAGAGCACCTCCGACGTGGAGGAGATCGTTCCTGGCTGGTACACGAAGGCGGAGATGCGCGAGCTGCTGCGGACCGAGCCCTTCGCGGCCAGGACCCAGGCATACTGCTATGCCTGGGCGTATGGAAAATAACAGATATTCGTCCGGAGGCATTATGAGAATCGTATTTGTGCGGCATGGCGAGCCGGATTACGCCAACGACTGCCTGACGGAACTGGGCAGGCGGCAGGCCGCGGCCGCGGCGGATCGCCTCGCGGGGGAGGGCATCGGTGAAATCTACGCCTCGCCCTGTGGCCGGGCGTCGGAGACGGCGTCCTATACGGCGGCGCGCCTGGGCCTGCCGGTGACCACCCTGGATTTCATGCGGGAGATCACCTGGGGCGGAGAGGGGGTTCCCTGCGACGGCCACCCCTGGACCCTGGGCGACATGCTGCTGGCAGAGGGCTTCGACTTTCAGGGCGGTGACTGGCGGGCGCACCCGTACTTCGCCGGGAACGCGGCGACGGCGCACTGCGGGAATGTCGCGGCGCGGTTCGACGCCTTCCTCCGGAAGCAGGGCTACCGGCACGAGGGCCTTCGATTTTGCTGCGAGGGCGGCACGGACAAGACCATCGCCCTGTTCAGCCATGGCGGCTCGGGAGCCTGCGTGCTGGCCCACCTTCTGAACCTGCCGTTTCCCTATGTCGCCTCGGTGCTGCCCTACGATTTCACCTCCATCATCATATTGAATTTCCCGGTGCGCGAGGGGGCCTACGTCTTTCCCCGGGTGGAGCTGTTCAACGACTGCGCCCATATCCATCGCGGCCCGGGCAGGCCGGTGCTGCAACGGGAATCGGAATAGACGGGCTTGACACGCAGGAAGCCAACTGTTATGATAGAGTTACGGGTATAAGATCGTGTGCCATAATTTTGAAGAGGAGGACGAACCCATGACCATCAAGGCAATCACCTTCAGGAAGGATGGCTTCTATGGCCAGCCCTTCGCCTTCGGCGGCGAGGATGGCCCTGAAAAGTTCGACCCCAACGTGCGCTATCGCGGCGCGCTGACCAACTACCTGATCGACACCGGCGACGAGGTGATCCTGGTGGACACCGGCCTGCCGGCGGGGACCCCCGAGGAATCCCCGGACGAAAAGACCCCCGCCTTCACCGGGAGGGATGTGGGCACCTACATGTCCCAATTCGCGGCGCTGGGCTACAAGCCCGAGCAGGTGACGAAGATCCTGCTGACCCACAAACACGCCGACCACTCCGGCGAGCTGAAGTCCTTCCCCAACGCGAAGATCTACGTGAACGCCGATGAGGTTGCCGCGGATGAATTGAAGGGCCTGGCCAATCTCGTGCCGGTGGCGTTCACCGACGGCGCGTACTACAACTTCCCCGCCTGCCAGAAGATCCGGGACGGCATCTATTTCATCAAGGCCAAGGGCCACACCAACGGCAACAGCATCGTCATCGTGGAGCTGGACGGCCTGTTCTACATGATCCACGGCGACATCACCTATGTGGATGAGGCGCTGTACGCCAACAAGCTGTCGGTGGTGTACGACGACAAGGCCGCTGCGCGGGAGACGCTGGACCGGGTGCGCGAGTTCATCCGCAACCATCCCACCGTGTACGTGTCCACCCACACGCCCCAGGGCTATGAGAACCTGGAGGCCAAGCGGGTCATGGACCTGGACCACCCCGTGGAGACGATCTTCGAGGAATACGATTTCAGCGCGATAAAGGCCTCCGGCAAGTATGTCTGTTCCGTCTGCGGCTATGTGTACGACCCCGCCGAGCACGATGGCACCGCTTTCGACGACCTGCCCGAGAACTGGAAGTGTCCCCGCTGCAAGCAGCCGAAGGAGCGGTTTAATCGGGCGTAATGGCAGTGTTATGACAACGGGGGACGGCCCTTAACAGGCCGTCCCCCGTTGTCATAATGTGAAATCCGTCAGTCCTTCTTCGGGCCGAACAGGCCCTCGCGGTAGGCGGAGATGTATTCCATACAGTAGTCGTCCAGGCCCAGCAGCGCTTCGGTGGCGAAGATGACGCCCATCATATCCCGGTTGGTGGGATCGAGTATGGCGCTGTCCAGCCCGGCCTTCATGGCCAGCACGGTGAAGCCCAGGTTCACCATCTTGCGCACGGGCAGGTTGAACGAGATGTTGGAGATGGCGGCGGTGATGTGGATGTCGTCATACCGTTCGCGGATGGTGGAGATGACCTCTTCGTTGGTCTCGATGCCGTTCTCGCTGGTGCACAGCATTTCCACCAACGGGTCGATGTGCAGGCGGGAGGGGCGGATGCCGTACTCCTTCGCCTTGGCCATGATCTTGTCGAATACCTTCAGCCGGTCGGCGGCGTTCTTGGGGATGCCGGTGTCGTCCGAGCACAGGGCAATGCACTCCCAGCCCTTGTTCTCGGCCATGATCGGGAAGATCACGTCGATCTTGTCGCCCTCGCCGGAGACGGAATTGAACAGGCCGGGCTTCTTGCAGAACTTGTAGGCCTCGGCCAGCACCCGCGCGCTGGGGCTGTCGATGGAGATGGGCAGGTCGGAAACCTCCTGGATGCAGTCGATCATCCACTTGAGGGTCTCGACCTCTTCGGCCTCCGGCACGGAGGCGCAGCAGTCGATGAAGGTCGCGCCGGCCTCGTCCTGGATGCGGGCACGCTGCTTGATGAACTCCGCGTCCCGCTTGGCGATGGCCTCGGCCACGCTGGGGATGCTGCCGTTGATCTTTTCGCCGATGATAATCATTGAGCAAACTCCTTCCCTTACGAACTGTAACGAAATAAGTTGCGCAGATTGCTTAGGATGAATTCGTTCCTGCAAGGCGGAGAAGGGAGGCGTGCCGGGGCACGCTGACCGACGAAGGCGCGAAACCGAAGGTTTCGCGGTCTGGTGCTTTGCGCCAGACTGGCTTGGCTGAATCAAAGATTCAGGCAAGCCACCGCCAACGCAGCAGGGGCGGATTCAGACAAGCAAGAACGAAGGTTACCTGGCGGGTAATCGAGATTTTTGCAGGCAGCAAGCGGCTGAAATTCACCCGCTGATGGGCCGCGAGCATTGTGCGGTGTTTCCTTAATTAATCGAGGTGATAAATCTCCTCCATGTCCGACCAGAACTCCCCCTCCTTGCGGTCCGGCAGGGGCTGCATCAGGGGCTTGACCACGTCCCACCACGCCTGGGTGTTGGGATCGGCGGCCATCTTCGCCATGTCGGCGTCGAAGTCGTCGCCGTCGTACTCAAAATAGGCGAACAGCCAGTCGCCCCGGCTGTAGATGGAATAGTTCTTCAGGTGGCATTCCTTGATCATCTCGTTCACGCCGGGCATCGGGTTGGCATGCCACTTCTTGTAGGCTTCCAGTCCCTCCGGCTTTACCTTGATCATCTGTCCGAAACGAAGCATGGTTGGTATACCTCCGATGGCGTTCTTTGGGTATCATTCGAGGGAAACGGGGAACAGGAATAGCCGGGGTCGGGCCATTTCATTCCTAATTCCTCATTCCTAATTCCTCATTCTTTAATAGATTTTCCCCGCTTCCTCAAACAGCGCCTTCACGTTGGCGGGGGGCACGTCGGCCTGCAGGGCCTCGTGGCTGGGAGAGATGATCAGGCCGGTGGGGAAGATGGTGCGCAGCTCCTTCACCTTGGCGGCCACCTCCTCGGGCTTGCCGAAGGGCAGCAGGTCTTGGGTGTCCACGCCGCCGCAGAAGGCCACCTTGCCGTAGAACTTCTCCTTCAGGTTGTCCGGCTGCATGCCCGCGGCCTTGGCCTGAATGGGATGGATGGCGTCCACGCCCGCCTCGATCAGCAGCGGAATGGCGTCCACGATGCTGCCGCAGGAGTGGTACACGATCTTCACGCCGTAGCTGTGGGCGATCTCGATCAGCTTCTTTGCGCCGGGGATCACGAACTCGGACACCAGCTTCGGGGAGATCATCAGCCCGCGCTGGGAGCCCACGTCGTCGCCGATCAGTATGGCGTGTACCTTGCCCTTGGTGGCCTCCAGGAAGATGCGCAGGGCCTTTTCATAGAAAGCCACGATGTGGTCGTCCACATAATGTACCATCTCGGGCTCGGCTACCATGTTCATCAGGGCCGTCTGCATACCAAAGGCGGCGCAGGTGTCCTGGAAGTGGCAGGCCCACAACATGCCCATGACCGTCTTGCCCTCGGGGGCCTCGGCCACCAGCTTCTTGCACAGCTCGGGGTCGATGTACTTCTCCGGGTCGGGCCAGGGGAAGTTTACGGCCTCCACATCCTCCAGGTCCTCGCAGTTGGCGAAGCAGCCGTCGGCGGTGAGGGTGCGGTGCTCAGTGTCCACGTTGCTGCCGTTCATGTACCAGTCGAAGGCGGCGAAGATGGCGTTGCAGGTGGGGGAGTGGTAGGGGATCTCCACGGCGTAGAAGTCATCACCAACGACCTTCTTCAGCTCGCTGGTGTTGGCGACACCGTAGTATTCGCACAGCTTGGCTGCCTCCTCCGGGGTTGGGTCGCCCATCCAGCAGGCGGGGCGGTCGACGGGCTCATAGGCGATGGTCTTGTAGAATCTCTCAAGGCTGTTCATGGCACAGGCTCCCTTCGATATAACTTAACAATATCATAGCAAACACGGATTGTCAATACCATATACAAATTCAAGTTGAAGTTGTATATTTTTTGGATGTTTCGAAAATTCATACCGGTATTTGGGGCATCAATATAACTTTTAAAAGCTGTCACGCTTTCAGTCGCTTCTTGCCGCCCAGTTTCAGGCCAAACAGGCCGCCTTCGCCGACACGGGTGCTCATGATCAGCACGACGATCAGCAAGCCGCCCCAGATCAGGCTGGCGTAATAGGTGTTCAGGTTGGGGAACATGTTCACGCCGGTGGCGATGATCTGTATGGTGACAATGGCGATCAGCACGTTGCCGATCTTGCCCATGCCGCCGTCGGGCAGCACGCCCGCCAGCACCAGTATCAGTATGCAGCGCATCACGTAGCTCGTGCCGTAGTCGGCCTTGGCGCTGGCCATGGTATTCACCATCAGCAGGCATCCGATGCAGCAGATCACGTCGCAGAGGATGTAGGTGCCAACCACCATGCGCTTGGTGTTGATGGCGGAGAATTTCGCCGCCTTGATGTTGGTGCCCACCATGTACAGCTTCTCGCCGTACACCGTGTGGTTCAGAAGGAACCAGCACAGCGCGAAGATCACCAGGAAGATCAGCAGCGGTACCGGCAGGAAGCCCAGCAGGTATTTGTGGCCGATCTCGGTGTACAGCGGCGGCAGGCCCTTGACGGTGTTGCCGCTGGTCAGGGCTACGGACAGGCCCGTCCACACCAGCTGCATCGATATGGTGGCCATCACCGGGGGAATGTCCAGCTCGGAGACCAGCAGGCCGTTGATCAGGCCGCCCACCACGGCGATGCCCAGGGCGATCAGTATGCCCACCAGGATCACGCCGCCCGCGGGGGAATCGGCGTGGGCGGCCATGTACTGCACCGCCATGATCGTGGCGAAATCGCCCAGCGCCATGAAGGACATGTCCATCTTGCCGCAGATGAAGCAGAACATCAGGCCCAGCGTGACCACGCCGTACTCGGGAAACTGCATGGCGATGCCCAGCCACACGTCGCCCTTCCAGAGCATTCCGCCCTTGAGCACGGTGAAGAACAGCAGCACCACGGCCATCAGGCCCAGCAGCATGAGGGTATAGCTGTGTTTTTGAAGCGTCTTCGTTTTCATTGCCTTTGCCTCCTTACTGCTTCTGGCGCTTGGCCTGCAGGGCGGACACGGTGACGCCCACCAGTATGACCAGGCCGTTGAAGAACTGCTGCCAGTAGGTGTCGATGCCCAGTATGAGCATGGAGTTGGATACCAGAGAGATGATGCCCACGGCCACCATCGTGCCGAACACCGTGCCCTCGCCGCCGTAGATCGACGCGCCGCCCAGTATGACGGCGGGTATGATGGTCATCTCCTTGCCGATCATGGCCTTGGGGATGGACTGGCTCTCCATGCACACGCGAATCATGCCGATGAAGCCGGCCAGCGCGCCCACGGCCGAGTACAGCAGGAACTTGGTCCTCTTGACGTTGTAGCCGGCGCGCTCGGCGGAAACCTCGTTGCCGCCGATGGCGTACAGCGCCCGGCCAAACATGGTCTTGTTCAGCATGAACGACACGATGGCGCACAGCGCGATCAGGAACAGCACCATCGCCGACAGCGTAAATCGTATGCCGCTGGCAGGGTCGGCGCTTTCAAAGATGTACAGCTTGCCGAAGGTCTTCATGCCCTCGGGCAGGGTGGAGGTGATCTCCTTCAGCTTCAACAGGCCCATCGATATGCCGGTGAAGAAGGTCTGGGTGCCCAGGGTGACGATCATCGTGTTCAACTTGAAGTTGGAGATGATCCAGCCGTTCAGCATGCCCAGCACCCAGCCGATGGCCACGGCCAGCGCGAAGCCCGCCAGCGGGTTCGCGGCGCACCAGCCGTTGTTCAGGCAGATCGTGGTGGACAGCGAGTAGGCCAGCGCCGCGATGGCCGGGAAGGACAGGTCGAAGCCGCCGGAGATCATGACCACCAGCGAGCACATGGCGAACATGCCGTCCACCACCATCGTGCGCAGCACCGTCACGTTCAGGCGGGTGAATACCCCGGGCAGCGTGATCAGCTTGCCGCCGGATTTGATCTGTACGACGACGCACAGCAGCAGCAGCACGATCAGCATGTAGAATTCCGTTCTGCGCGTCATGCGCTTCAGCTTTGCCTTATTCATGTCCGCGCCTCCTTATCGTATGATCTCGAGGATGTGATCTTCGGTGATCCTGTCGCCGGTCATTTCGCCCACGATGGCGCCGTCCTTCATCACGATCACCCGGTTGCAGTTGACCACCACTTCCGCCAGGTCGTCGGAGATGATGATGACCGCCAGTCCCTGGTTGGCCAGGTCGTGCACCAGCGCGTGAATGTCCTGCTTGGCGCCGATGTCCACGCCCACGGTGGGGCCGTTCAGGATCAGCACGTCCAGGTCGTTGTTCAGCCACTTGGAAAGCACGATCTTCTGCTGGTTGCCGCCGGAGAGGGTGCTGGCGTGCTTGTGGGCGTCGTCGGTGGCGATGGAAAACTTTTTGACCCACTCGTTGGACTTTTCAAACAGCTCGTCGTGGCTCAGCGTGCCCAAAACCCGGGTCAGCTGCTTCAGCGAGGACAGCATGATGTTGTCGGCGATGGGCTGGCGCAGGCACAGGCCCTCGGTCAGCCGGTCCTCGGGCACGTAGCCGATGCGCTTCTTCTGGGCGTCGATAGGGGAGGCGATCTTCACCTGCTGGCCGTTGAGCGTGATCGTGCCGCCGTTGATCTTGCCCAGCCCGAACAGCGCCAGGGCCAGCTCGGTGCGGCCGGAGCCCAGCAGGCCAGTGATGCCCAGGATCTCGCCCTTGCGCAGGTCGAAGCTGACGTCGTGGAACTTGCCGTTCCAGGTCAGGTGGTCCACCTTCAGCACCGGTTCCTTGGAGATGTTGGTGGGCACAAAGTAATCGTCTTCCAGCTCGCGGCCGGTCATGTAGTAGGTGAAGTCCTTCTTGGTCAGCTCCGAGGTGGGGCCGGAGAAGACGTTTTTGCCGTTGCGCATGATGCACACGTCGTCGGAGATTTCAAAGATCTCCTCGGTCTTGTGGCTGATGAACATGATGGCGATGCCCGAATCCCGCAGCTGGCGCACCGTCTTGAACAGCGCGTCCACCTCCTTCTTGGTCAGGGCGGTGGTGGGCTCGTCCATGATGATCAGCTTGGCGTTGAACAGCAGCGCGCGGCAGATGGCCACCAGCTGCTTGTCCGCCACCGACAGGTCGCCCATCTTGGCGTACAGGTCGATGTCGTAGCCGATCTTGCTGAGGGCCTCCTTCGCGGTCTGCTCCCAGCGCTTTTTGTTCACGATCCTGCGGTTGGCGGTGATCTCGCTGTTGATGGCCAGGTTTTCCATGACCGTCAGGTTCGGGAAGATGGACAGGTCCTGGTAGATGACCTGTATGCCCAGGCGCGTGGCCTCCGCGGGGGTGATGTGGGTGATGGGCCGGCCCTCGAACATCACCTCGCCCTCGTCGCGGGTGTACACGCCGGATATGATCTTCACCAGCGTGGACTTGCCGCACCCGTTTTCGCCGGCCAGGCACATGACCTTGCCGGGCCTGACCGCGAAATTGACGTGGTCCAGCGCGTGGACGCCGCCGAAGCGCTTGTCAATGCCGGTCATTTGAAGCAGGTATTCAGACATGATGCATTGCTCCTTGTCACATTGGTTTCGTAACCGCTGATGGCGACGCGGCGCGGCGCGCCGCGCCCCCATCAGCGTTCACCTTTATACTGAACGAGGCAGGGAAGAATGCCTTCCCTGCCTCGGGGGTGTTGGGGTTCGAGGCTTGAATCGAATCGATTAGAAGCCGAAGGACTCCCAGTTGTCCACGGTGACGGCCAGGTAGCCATCGCCGAAGATGAAGTTCTTGCCCTTGCCGTTGTCGGCGATGTGCACGGAGGTATAGCCCTCCTCGCCCAGGTCGGAGCCCTCGCCGACTTCCTCGCCGGCGAACAGCTTCATGGCGGTGTTCAGCTGCACCTTGGCGGTGACGGAGGCGTCCCACAGGGCGACGGACTTCAGGGTGCCGCTCTTGAGGTAGTCGGAAACCTCAGCGGGCATGGCCACGGAGATGGCGAACATCTGGCCGGTCAGGCCCATTTCCTCGATGGCGCGGGCGGCGCCGGGGGCGTCGAAGGAGCCGGTGCCGAGGATGCCCTTCAGGTTCGGATACTTTTCCTTCAGCTGCATGGTCAGGTTGTAGGCTTCCTGGGCGTCGGAGTTGTCCTCAACGCGCTTGTCGTCCACCAGGGTCATGTTCGGATAGGCAGCTTCCTGGCGGGCCACGGCGGCGTCAGCCCAGTTGTTCTGGGACTCCATGGTCATGGAGCCAACCATGGTGATGTACTCGCCCTCTTCGCCCATCTGCGCGGCCAGCTCGTCCATCAGGAAGGCGCCCAGGCCGGCCTCGTCGAAGGCCTCGATGTCGAAATCGACGTTTTCCATGCCGGAGGCCTCGGTGGCGATCACGATGATGCCCTTTTCACGGGCCTGCTTGCAAATCTCCTCGCAGGCGTCGGGATCGTTGGGGGAGAAGCACAGGATGTCGATGCCCTGGTTGACCAGGTCGGTCATGATCTGAACCTGCTCAGCGGCGTCAACGGTGGTGCCGCCCTTGTAGATGACGTCGATGCCGTTGTCGGCGGCCCACTGCTCAACGCCCTGCTGCACGTGATCCCACCAGGGCTGGCCGATGACCTTCGGCACATAGGCGATCGTGGGGGTCTTCTCGGCAAAAGCGGCGGTCAGAGACATGAGCATCATGACGGCCAAAATCAGTGCGACGAGTTTCTTCATGGGTTATTCCTCCTTGTTCTTATATAACCTCCGCCCGCGGCGGAAATCATCTCTGAATGGAAATATCCAGATAGCATTGTTAATTCTAATAACAATATAGCAAATGAAGGCGTAAAACACAATTAACAAATTAAGTATGAAGTTGTATATTTTTAAGGTGATGAAGGGGAATACAGGTGGACAAAGGGTCAGGTATGTTGTATAATTTTGATATAAGGTGGTGAAAGCCATGCGCAGCAACTATTACGCGGACGATCTTGAGCACGACATCGTGGGCAGCGTGCCCCACGATGTGTACTACATCGCGCCCCGCTCGGTGGACCCGAACAACCTGTACATCCAGGTCAACCGGGCGGGCATCGTGTTGAAGACGCCCGAGGATTTCCTGATCAGCCGCGACGACGCCTACCCCTACAGCATGATCCACTGCGTGCTCTACGGCAAGGGAACCGTGTCCACCCGGGGGCATACCTTCGGGGTCCACGCCGGAGAGCTGTTCGTGATGGCCAGCAACGAGGGGCACATGTATTCCTCGGATCCCAGGGACCCCATGGGCCTGGTGTGGGTGGAATACGCCGGGGGGAACAGCGCCCAGCTGACCCGCCACATACTGGACCTGGGCGGCCCCATCTACGAGGGCGGGGCCTTCACCGACGTGATGAACATGTGCACGTCGTTTCTCTACCAGGCCCACCAGGAGGGCCCGGGCATCAGCCTGCTGCTGTACGACATACTGATGACGCTGTGCAAGCGGGTGGAGATCGAAAACAGCGGTCACCCGGTGAACCACAGGATATTGAAGTACATCGATGAGAACATAGACCATCGCCTGACGCTCACGGAGATCGCCCAGGCCTTCGGTTACCACCCGGCCTACTTCTCCAATCTGTTTTCAAAGACCGTGGGCACCACTTTTTCCAAGTACGTGATGAGCCGCAAGATCAGTCACGCCTGCTACCTGCTGGAGACCACCTCGTGGCCCGTGGAGCGCATCGCCCAGGAGCTGGGCTTCTGCGACACCAGCCACTTCATACAGCGCTTCAAGGCCATCCAGCAGGTAACCCCCATCGCCTACCGCAACAGCAGCGTGCTGTTCCAGAAGAAGCATGGCGGCGTGGGGGCGAGGGAAAAGAGTTGAGCGTTTAGAGTTGGATGGCCCTTCGGTTCGGATGCTGCAAACATATACAGGGGCGGCGCATCGCCGCCCCTGCTCTAAACACAATATTCTTACTTTACAACGCCCTTCTGCAAAATCACGTTGGCGTACAGCGCGGCTTCGCTGGTGGCGATGATGACATAGGCCTTCTTCGCCTCGTCGTAGAACTTAAAGCGCTCGATGTGGCCGATCTTGGTGCCGGGCTCGTACTTCTCGACGATCTTCGCGTACTCGTCCCAGATGGGGGTCTCCACCGGGTCGCCGGGCACGACCTCCATCAGGCTGACGGGGGTCTCCACGTAGGGGTCCAGCGGGAAGAACTTCAGTATGGCGTCCAGGATCTCGGGCACGCCGTGGCCGTCCAGGCGCACCAGCTTGCAGTCCTTCGCCATGGCCGCCGCGGGGAAGTTGCCGTCGCCGATCACCAGCGTGTCGCCGTGGCCCATCTCCATCAGGATCTTCAGCAGTTCGGGGGTCAACAGGTTCGGAATACCCTTGAGCATGTGGAACACAACCTTTCTGTAGGCATATGGCCTTTTCCCATGAAATGCCTTTCATGGGAAAAGGCCAATTATTATGGTCGATTACTTCTTGTAGAACGGGCCGTAGTTGGCGCAGGCGCGATAGTCGGCGCCCTCCTTGTCCATGCCGAAGGCGTTCCAGGCAGCGGGCCGGAAGATCTTCGAGACGGGCACGTTGTGCATGGCCACGGGGATGCGGAGCATGGAGCAGAAGGTGATCAGGTCCGCGCCGATGTGGCCGTAGCTGATCGCGCCGTGGTTGGCGCCCCAGTTGTTCATCACGTCATAGGCAGTCTTGAAGGGGCTGCCCTCGACGCCGTCGCAGCGAGGGGTGAACCAGGTGCAGGGCCAGGTGTAGTCGGTGCGCTTCCACAGGGTGTCGGTCACCTCGTCGGGCAGGGCCACAGTCCAGCCCTCGGCGATCTGCAGCATCGGGCCCAGGCCGTCCACCAGATTCAGGCGGATCATCGTGGCGGGCATCTCGCAGTCGGTCACGAAGCGGCTGGAATATCCGCCGCCGCGGAAGTAACCCAGGTCGGCGTAGTTCCAGGTGGTGTTCTTCATGATGGCCTTCTGGTCGTCCTCGGTGACCTCGTACCAGGGCTTCATCAGGCGGTTGCCGTCCTTGTCGCGGGCCTGACCGTTGGCGTCCAGGCAGCACGCGCCGGAGTTGATCAGGTGGATGAAGCCGCCGTTCTCCTTGGCCTTGCCCTCGACCTCATAGCCGGTGCAGCGCTTCACGGCCTCGGGGCTCCAGTAGGTGCGCACGTCGGCGAACATCTGGGCGCGGTTGGTCAGCAGCTTCATGAACAGCATGCCCAGGCCGTTCAGCACGTCGTTCTCGGTGGCGAACACATAGGGCTCACGGGCGCCGTTGTGGTCGAAGGACGTGTTCAGCATGGCCTCGGGATAGTCGCAGTTCGGATAGAAGTCGGTCCACTGGCGCTGGCCCTGGAAGCCGCCGGCGATGGCGTTGTGGCCCACGGCCTCCTCCTCGTTGCCCGCGGGCAGGTTGGGGTTGCCGTTCAGCAGGTCCTTGATGATCAGGTACATCTTCAGGGTGAATTCCCAATCCTTGTCCTTGTCCTCGCGGCTCTTCTGCAGCGCCTCGGGGTTCTTGTCGAAGCCCTCGATGACGTTCTCCTCGGCCCACTTCTTCAGCTTCTTGTATTCCTTTTCGTCGTAGATGCCCAGCGTCATGCGGCGGATGATCTCGACCTCGTCCACGCTCTCAACGCGCATGCCCAGGTATTCCTCGATGAACTTCGAATCGATGATGGAGCCGCCGATGCCCATGGTGATGGCGCCGATCTGCAAATAGCTCTTGCCCCGCATGGTGGCGGCGGCGACGGCCGCGCGGCCGAACCGGAGCAGCTTTTCCTTCACGTCGTCGGGGATGGAGGTGTCGTCGGCCTCCTGGACCTCATGGCCGTAGATGCCGAAGGCCGGCAGGCCCTTCTGGGCGTGGGTGGCCAGCACAGAAGCCAGGTACACCGCGCCGGGGCGCTCGGTGCCGTTGAAGCCCCAAACGGCCTTGATGGTGTTGCGGTCCATGTCCATGGTCTCGGAGCCATAGCACCAGCAGGGGGTCACGGTCAGGGTGATGGCCACGCCCTCGCGGCGGAACTTCTCCTCGCAGGCGGCGGCCTCGGCCACGCGGCCGATGGTGGTGTCGGCGATGACCACCTTCACGGGCTCGCCGTTGGAATAGCGCAGGTTCTCCTCGAACAGCTTCGCGGCGGACTTGGCCATGTTCATGGTCTGGCCCTCAAGGCTCTCGCGCACCTTCAGCACGCCGCGGCGGCCGTCGATGGTGGGGCGGATGCCGATGACCGGGTAGCTGCCCAGATATCTGTTCTTTGCCATGTGAATCAATCCTCCTTAAAAATCTTGTCAGGCGTTACAACTCATGAACCGCCTTTACGGTTAATTGTACTATAACATTGATTTGAACTTCTGTATTGTGGTATAATAGCAAAAAATATAACTATTTTCACCTTTGGGGGAGAAAAAATGCACTATCTGGATTACAACGAGCAGATACAGCACCGCACCGGGGATTTTCCGCTGGCCTGGTATCCGGTGGATGTTCACCACGAGCGCTACCGTATGCCGATGCACTGGCACCGGGAGACAGAGCTGATCTGCGTGCGCAGCGGCCGGCTGAGCCTGTACATCGACGACCGGGAGGTGGTTGCCGGGCCGGGGGACCTGATGCTGATCGCCGGGGGCGTGATCCACGGCGGCGAGCCGGAGGACTGTGTGTACGAGTGCGCAGTGTTTGACGCGGCCCTGCTGCTGGGGCCGGACGCCTGCGCCCGAAGGCTGAAGGGGGTGCTGAACCACAGTATCTTCATGAAGGCCGGGGCCATCGACGCCGACGCCGTGCTGCGCGGCGCGACGGAGGCGCTGTTCGGGCGCTGCCGGGACGGCGTGGCGGAGAATGTGCTGGAGATCACCGGCGGCCTGTACGCGCTGTTCGGCGCGCTGCTGCGCTGCCGGGACCGGGCGGCGCTGGACACGCCCTCTTCCCGCTTCGGGCAGAAGGCCGAGCAGCTGAAGCCTGCGCTGGAATATATCGAAACCCACTACGGCCAGGCCATCACGCTGGAGGAATTGGCGCGGCTGACGGGCATGTCGTCCAAGTACTTCTGCCGCTTCTTCAAGACCATCGTGCACCGCTCGCCCATCGACTACGTGAACTATTATAGGGTGGAGTGCGCCAGCCACTTCCTCACCAGCGGCGACATGACCGTGGCCGAGATCGCCCAGCACTGCGGCTACAACGATTCCAGCTTCTTCATCAAGCAATTCAGGAAGTACAAGGGCATCACGCCGAAGCAGTACAGGAAGGCGTAAGGAATAATAGACAAGCCGACCGGAATGGCTGTCCATTCCGGCCGGCTTGCTCAATCTATACGATTGTTTCCGCGTTCAGGCGGGATTAGTCATACAGGTTGATGGCGATGTCCTCGTTGTCCATGTTCTCGGCGGTGTACCACTGGCAGCCGGTGTCGATGTCTTCGACGGCCTCGCCGTTGGCAGCCTTGACCATGGTGTCGACCAGCGCTTCGCCCATGGCGAAGGGAGCCTGGGTGATGGCGCCCAGGAACACGCCGTTGCGGACGGCGTCCTTGATGACAGCGCCGGAGTCGAAGCCCGCGCCGATGACCTGGCCTTCGCCGGTGCCCAGCTTCTGCAGGTTCTCGTTGGCGGTGACCATGGCCTCAGCGGAGTGCTGGTTGGAGCCGTACAGCGCGATGATGTCAGACTTGTTCAGCAGGTTCTGGCAGTCGATGGCGGACAGCTCAGCGGTGACCTGGGAGGGCACCAGGGTCTCGATGACGATCTTGCCGTCGTCCACAGACTCGACCTTGGCGTCGTTGACATACTTCTCGTTGCCTTCCAGCTTCACGGTGTAGCCGTCGGCGGCAGCCAGCTCGCCGATCTTGTCGATGAAGCCCAGGCCACGCTGGGTGACGGACTCGGAAACGGCGTCCTGCGCGGACACGCCGATGCGCACGGTGCCCTCAGCGGCAGCGATGCGGTCCTTGATCGCGGCGTAGACCATCTCGCCGGCCAGGGCGCCAGCATTGTAGTTGTTGGTGGCGCAATTGGCCAGGATGGCGCCTTCGGGAGCGCCGGGCACGCCGGAGTCAAAGCCGATGATCGGGATGCCGGCATCCTGGGCGGTCTTGATGGCGTCCAGGCAGGTCTCGGTGGACAGGGCGGCCAGGCCGATGGCCTTGGGGGCCGCGTTGATGGCGGAGTTCAGCTGGGACAGCTGCTCGTCGTAGGCGGATTCGTTGGCGGGGCCGACGAAGTTGATCTCGACGCCGAGCTCCTCAGCCTTCTGCTGGGCGCCCTTCAGCACGGCCTGCCAGTACTGGTGCTGGAAGCCTTTGGACACGATCTCGTAGTCCGCGGCGAGTGCGGCGGTGGCGCTGAAGACCAGCATCAGGGCCAGGACGATAGCCAACATTTTCTTCATGGGGATACCTCCTATAAAAATGTTCTATGTCTACCGCGCTTGGCGGTACACACCTTGATTGGGGCGGCCTTACGCCGTCTTCTTGTTCTTCAAAACGTCGATGTAGATGGCCGCGATCAGCACCAGGCCGGTGATGATCTGCTGCCAGTTGGCCTGAAGGCCCACATAGGGCAGGCCCGTCTTCAGCAGCGACATTACGAACACGCCCAGCAGCGTGCCGACGATGGAACCGGAGCCGCCGGTCATGCTCGTGCCGCCGATGATCGCGCCGCCGATAGCGTCCAGCTCCAGGCCGGCGCCGGTGCCGGGGGCTACGGAGGAGGAGAAGGTGGCCGAGTAGGCGATGCCCGCCAGGCCCGCGAAGAAGCCGGAGATGATGTAGGCCAGCATCTGGTACTTGATCACGTTCACGCCGGACAGGCGTGCCGCCTCCTTGTTGGAGCCGATGGCGATGATGTAGCGGCCCACCCGGGTCTTGTTCAGCACGATGGACATCAGTATGATGCTGACGATGACGATGAGGAAGCCCACCGGGATGATCTTGCCGTTGTTGACGATCTTGAACAGGTTGCGGAACCAGCCGCCCTGGCTGCTGCGGGAGGGCCAGGACACGGCCATGCCGCCGGTGAGTATGGAGCCCAGGCCGCGCGTGATCAGCATCGTGCACAGCGTGGCGATGAAGGGGGGCAGGTTCATGATGGCCACCATCGCGCCGTTCAGCACGCCGAAGACCAGGCCGATGGCGATGGTCACCAGCATGCCGCCCCACACCGGCCAGCCCAGGTGCTGCACCAGGTAGCCGCCGGCCAGCGCGTAGCAGATCATGCCCGTGCCTACGGACAGGTCGTTGCCGCCGGAGATCAGGCAGAAGGTGACGCCGATGGCCATGAAGGTGATGTAGTAGGAGTAGTCAAGTATGCTGACCACGGTGGCGTACTGCCGGAACGCGGGGCTGAGGATCGAGAACAGCGCTGCCTCGAGTATGACCGCCAGCACCACGACGATGCGTTGCAGGCCGATGGCCCGGACGATGGGGTTGTTGGCAAATCCGCCCTTTTCACTAAGCTGTTTCTGCATACTCGCGCCTCCTCACTTCTTGCGGCTGCTGGAGCGGATGTCCGAGAACACGGCCAGCGCCACGATGATGCCGGTGATGATGTACTGGTAGTCCGGCCTGAAGCCCATGGCCTGTATGCCCACGCGCAGCAGGGAGATGATGAAAACGCCGATGACGGTGCCGCCGATGGAGGCGATGCCGCCGGCCATCGAGGTGCCGCCCATCACGCAGCTGGCGATGGCGTTGTTGTTGAATTCGTCGCCGAGGCCCGGCTGTACCTGGGTGATGACGCCCACGTAGGTGATGGCGGCGATGCCGGCCAGCGTGCCGCAGAACACATAGGCCAGCGCCTCCCACTTGCGGGTGTCAACGCCGGACAGGCGCACCGCCTCGCGGTTGGAGCCGATGCACAGTATGTAGCGGCCGATCTTGGTCTTGTTCATGATGATGGCGCAGATGATGGCCACCACCAGCAAAAACAGCAGGCCCGTGGGGAAGCCGTTGTAGGTGACGAAGTACTTGTACCAGCTGTTGGCCTCGCCGCTGGCGGGCCAGTTGGAATTCTGCACGTGGGTGAACACCGAGCCCACGCCCTTGGCCAGCATCATCGAGGCCATGGACGATATGAAGGACGGCAGACCCATGTAGGCCACCAGTATGCCGTTGAACACGCCGAAGATCATGCCCACGACCACGCACATGACCAGCGCCAGCCACAGCGGCCACCCGAAGGTGACCAGCAGCCTGCCGCCGATCAGGCCCGCGCACACCATCACCGGCCCGATGGAAAAGTCGATGCCGCCGGTGGCGATGACGAAGGTGACGCCCAGGGCCAGGAAGCCCAGGTAGTCCACCATGTTCAGGGCATTGTTGATGTCGCCGCTGCCCAGCATGCGCCCGCTGCCCAAGGAGAACACGAAGTACATCAGGATCAGCACGCACACCAGTACGATTCTGTTGAAGCCCAATTTTTTAATGATTGGCAGGTTCTTGAAATTCTCCATGCGTCACCCTCCTGTCACCTGAGCGTCGCGGCGTGCATGATCTTTTCCTGCGTCGCCTCGGCGATATCAATTTCAGCGGTCTTGCGGCCCTCGCACATGACCACGATGCGGTCGGACATGCGCAGGATCTCGGTCATTTCAGAGGAGATCATGATGATGGATTTGCCCTCGGCGGCCAGCTCGTTCATCAGGTGGTAGATTTCGCTCTTCGCGCCTACGTCGATGCCACGGGTGGGCTCGTCGAATATCAGTATGTCGCAGTTGCGCACCAGCCACTTGGCCACGACCACCTTCTGCTGGTTGCCGCCGGACAGGTTCACCACCAGCTGGTCCACGCTGGGCGTCTTGGTCTTGAGCCGGTCGATGTATTTTTGGGTGGCGTCGTTTTCCTTCTTCTTGTCGATGAACAGGCCCTTCAAAAAGTCCTTCAGGGACGCCATGGTGGAATTTTCCGCCACGGTCTTGCCCACCACGATGCCGTAGCGCTTGCGGTCCTCGGACAGGTAGCCGATGCCGCACTTGACGGCGTCCTGGGGGGAGTGGATCTCCACCTTCTGGCCGTTGATCCAGATGTCGCCGGATTCCTTGGGGTCCGCGCCGAACAGGGCCCGGGCGGTCTCGGTGCGCCCCGCGCCCATCAGGCCCGAGAAGCCGAGGATCTCGCCCTTGTGCAGCTCGAAGGAAACGTCCCGGACCATCTTGCCGGCATTCAGGTGCTCCACCTTCAAAACCACCGGCGCGCCGGGCTTGACCATGCTGTGGGTCTTCGGGTCCTCATAGATCACGCGGCCCACCATCATGTTGATGATGTCGTTCTTGGTGCAGTCAGCGGTGATCAGCGTGCCCACATAGCCGCCGTCGCGCATGACGGTGACCCGGTCGGTGATGACCTTGATCTCGTCCATGCGGTGGGAGATGTATACGATGCCCAGCTGCTTGTCGCGCAGGTCACGGATGATCTTGAAAAGCTCCTCGATTTCCGCCTCGGTCAGCGCGGCGGAGGGCTCGTCGAATATGATGACCTTGGCCTCGTGGGAGATGGCCTTGGCGATCTCGCACATCTGCTGCTTGCCGACGGTCAGGTTGCCCATCTTTTCGGCGGGGTTGATGTCGATGCCCAGCTGGGAAAACAGCTTGCGGGCCTCGTCGTTCATTTTGCCGTCGTCGATCAGGCCGCCCTTCATGTATTCGCGGCCGATGAATATGTTTTGGGCCACCGTCAGGTGGTTCATCATGTTCAGCTCCTGGTGAACGATGACGATGCCCGCCTCCTGGGCCTCCCTGGGATTGTGGAATTCCACCTCGCGCCCCTCGTAGGTGATGGTGCCGGAATCCTTGGTGTAGATGCCGGTCAGCACCTTCATCAGCGTGGATTTGCCCGCGCCGTTTTCACCCATCAGCGCGTGCACCTCGCCCTTGCGCACCTCCAAATCGACGTGATCCAGCGCGTGTACGCCGGGGAACGATTTGTCGATGCCCTTCATCGTCAATATGACTTCTCCCACGACACTACCTCCGTTTCGTTCGTTGTGGAGCTTGCCTTTCCGGTAACGCGCGGTTCACGGCTGGGGACAGAGTTTCCGCCAACGATGTCTGACGCTGTGCTTTGCGCCGGATCAGTCGTCATCGGCTGATCCGGCGCAATGAACGCTTACATTATATACATTTCGCAATGAAATGTCAATCTAATTTTAGCAAAGTGTGCAATCGATTTAGGAAATGATGGCAATTGGGTCAGCAGTCCGTGCAGCTGACGATTACGCCGTCCTCATCCCACAGGTCGTGCCAGTCCTTCGCGCCGGGCCACAGGAATACCTGGCCCTTCACCAGGCGGTTGTTCCGCTCCAGGGTGGCGATGGTGGCCATCTCCGCGTCGGTCAGCTTTTCGGTGACGGCGGCGCGCAGGTTGGCTTCGTAGTTGTGTACCGAGAAGGGGATGGGCAGCTGGCCTCGCTGCAGCGCCCACTTCAGGCAAATGATGGCAGGGTGGCAGTTGTGGGCCTTCGCGATGGCGACCAGCTCGGGCATCTGCATGTCGGCGATGTCTTCGGGCAGTATGTCGCGCTCGGGGCGGCGGGGGGAACCCAGGGGCATATAGCCGATGGGCAGTATGTCCTTGGCCACCAGGTAGTCAAACAGCTCCTGCTGCTGGAAGCAGGGGTGCAACTCGGATTCGCAGGCCGCGGGCCTGATGCGCAATTTGGGGAGTACCGCGTTCAGCTTCGGGATGGTCAGGTTGGAGATGCCGATGTGCTTCACCAGGCCCTGGTCCACCAGTTCTTCGATCTGGCGGTAGGTGTCCACGAACTCCGCCACCGAGAAGGGCTTGCTGTCGGGGTTGCGGGAATCCACGTCGCAGAAGGGGGCGTGGTAGTTCGGGAAGGGCCAGTGGATGAACAGCATGTCCAGGTAGTCGCATTGCAAATCGGCGATGGTCTTCCTGCAGGACTCGGCCACGTGCCGGTGCATGTCGTTCCACACCTTGGACATGATGAACAGCTCCTCGCGCTTCACCACGCCCTCGTCAAAGGCCCGCCTGAATTCGACGCCGATCTTGTCCTCGTTGCCGTAGCAGGCGGCGCAGTCGAACAGCCGGTAGCCCACGCGGATGCCGCCGGCCACCGCCGCCGCCACCTCGTCGGGGGTTACCCGGTCCGAGCCGAAGGTGCCCATGCCGATGCAGGGAATGGCGCCGCCGTCATTCAGCGTAAAGGAAGGAACGGTTTTGGGATCGATCATTGTTTTTCCCTCCGATAGGTTATTGGTTAATGAGGAATGAGGAATTAGGAATGAGGAATGGCGGTCCAAATCCTGGCGGATTTGTTTTTATTGAAGGAAGAAGCTTCATTGTTTCAATAGATGAAATCCGAAGGATTTCCACATCAATTCCTAATTCCTCATTCCTAATTGAAACACCCAAAGGGCATTTTAGTCCGGGTACACGATGGCGACCTTGCCGCACTGGCCGCTGGCCATCAAGCGGTAGGCCTCGGCCACGTCCTTCAGCTCGAAGCGGTGGGTGATCAGCTTGTCGGGATGGATGCCCCAGCGCACCAGGTGTTCCACCAGCTCCTCCATGCGCCACAGGGAAGTTACCCAGCTGCCGTAAATGCTCTTCTGGCCGTGCATGATGTCGGGGGAGGGGTTGAAGGTTACGTCGTTGCCCTCGCCGACCATGGCCATCTTGCCCCACTCGCGGGTGCAGCGGATCGCCATTGCCCGGGCGGAGTTGTTGGCGGAGCAGTCGATGGCGCGCTCGCAGCCGTAGCCCTGGGTGACCTCCATGATCTTCTTCTCGCATTCCTCGACGTTGGCGCTGTTGAACACATAGTCCGCCAGGCCCAGGTCCTTTGCAAGCTTCATGCGGTCCTCGTTCACGTCGCAGCCGATGGTGGTGTCGCAGCCCATGGCCTTCGCCAGCATCAGCGTGGCCAGGCCCACCGGGCCCAGGCCGGTGACCAGCACCCGGTCGTTGCCGGAAACGCCGATCTTCATCAGGGCTTCGTAGCAGGTGCCGAAGCCGCAGGCCACCTGCGCGCCGTCCTCATAGGTCAGCTCGTCAGGCAGGGCGATCAGGTCCTTCTCGTCACAGAGCATGTAGGGGGCCATGCCGCCGTTGCGCTGCCAGCCGTAGGCCGCGCGGTAGGGGCTCTTGCAGGAGATGTAGTAGCCGCGCCGGCAGTCGTAGCACACGCCGCAGCCGGAGATGTGGTACACGATCACGCGGTCGCCCTTCTTGAAGCGCTTCAAGCCCTCGCCCTCTTCCACGATGATGCCGCAGGGCTCGTGGCCGGCGATCATGCCGGGCTGGTAGCCCTCGGGGCCCTTGCCCACGTGGGCACGGTAGATGCAGCGGATGTCGCTGCCGCAGATGGTGGAAGCCTTGGTCTTCACCAGCACCTGGCCGTGGCCTGGCTTGGGAATGTCAAACTCCTTCAGCTCGACGGTGCTGTTGCCCGGAAGAATCGCGCCAAGAATCTTTTTATCCATGATGAAAAGCCTCCCTGTGTATTTAATACTGATAATAGAAGTATAACAAATTCGGCGGCTTTGGTTTAGAGAAAAACCCGACTTTTTTATGTTAAATATGTCGTTTTAGCGAAGGTGAATGTCCGTTTGGTGCAAATGTGGGGGTATAATGGAATGAGGAATGGGGAATGAGAAATGAGGAATGGGGGGACCCGTAGCGGCGGCGTCTGCGTCGCCATATTATGCAGGAATGTCCTGATTTGTCACGGGGCGACAAATCAGAATGGTGTTAGTCAGGAAATAGGGTGATAAGTCGGTCGAGGGAGTTCTTTTGGACAGTAAGAGTAGTACAATAGGATTATCAAGAGAGGAGATAATCC
>CADBVG010000009.1 GCA_902798105.1 uncultured Eubacteriales bacterium | reverse complement strand
TCAAGCGGACATCGGATGGCTCCGCTGCCCGCTCTCTCTTAGCCGATTAGCATTTTGCACTGCTTCGTTGCTGTTTACACAGATTTTGGGATTGACCCCAGTAAAAAGCCCATGTCAGCGCGCCGTAAGCATCGATCATCCGCCTGTAGCGCTTATTTGATCCCCGTCAGCAGTGCCGAGCCGCTCAGCGCCATCCAAGTCGCTTCGAATTTTGTCATGAATATGCCGTCGGTGGTATCGATCAGCTCCACACGCTGGTACCCCATATCCTTGAGCTGCCTGACAAATGCCTGCATGTCGCCGTACTTTGATTTGGAGAAAATGTCGTGCAGGGCGAAGGCACCGCCCTTTTTCAGCGTCCGCAGCGTCTCCAGCAGGTATTGCTGCCGGTCGCCGGGGATGTTGTGGTATACGTAGTTGCTGACCACGGCATCGAAAGTATTATCGGGAAAGTCCAGGTGCGTGGCGTCGCCCTTCCGGAAGCTGGTGTTTTGCACACCCTCGGCCCGGGCGTTGGCCTCACACAGTTGCTTGTTGAAGGAAGCGTACTCCTTGCCCCAGCGGTCGATGCCCACGACCTGGGCCTGGGGATTGCGCTTGGCTACCGCGATGGCCAGTGCGCCGCTGCCGCAGCCCACATCCAGGCATTTGCCGCCCGCAGGCAGTTTGACATGCGCCGCCGTGCCTTCGATGATCTGCCGGGACATCTGCCGCTTGCCGTCATAGCTGAAGGCGCGATGCATCAGCAAGGCCCAGATGGTCAACCCGCAGAAAACCACCGCCAGCGCCGCGAAAACGATGACCAGCACCGTCTTTAGCGTGCCCTTCAGCAGCAATGAAAGGATGACCGCCACAGCGCCGCAGCCAATCGCCCCGCCCAGGAAGGACCAGATCATACCCTTGGGCATCCAGTTTTTGTAATCTGCTCTCATACTTCAAACCTCCTCATATTCCTTTACAGCGCTTCCGTTGTCGCCGGTGTGTACGATTTCATAATGCCTTCTCCTTTGGCGATCACAGTTCATGAAGCCGCTTGTTTACGCTGACCCACAGGCCGTTTTCCTGCGTTGCGAGTTCGTATTGCCTGGCAATGGGGTTTTGATCCCCTACGATGCAGTAGTCGCACAGGTCGGAGGTACAGCACGTTCCCTTGCGGACCAGCGTCGCGTGAAGCTTTTGCATGGCCAGGTGGTCGCAGTTGCACATCACGGGCAGCACGTCCTCCATGTGGTGGCGCTTGGCAAATTCCGCGTTCGGGCACTGGGAGAAGCCGTAGCGGACGACGCCATTTTGCTTATCATAGCCAAACCCTTCCATTCGGAAGGACGACGGGAACGCTCCGATCTCCTTCACGCGCTGGTCAGCGGCTTTTTTGAACGCCAGACTGGCGATGCGGTTGTCCAGCCTGCGATTCAGGTTGAACAGCTTCCCTAACATGTCAAACCCGCCCATGAAGCAGCGATAGACATCCTGTTGGACATCCTCTAACGGCGGCTTGTCCGGGATCACGGCGTACCAGGCAAAGATCAGTATGGGGTCGTAAATGCTGGCCGTCATCTTCACGCCGCCCAGCGCAGGCTCGTCCTCCAGAAACGCGCAGAATTGCAGCTGTGCCTTCTCCCACAGTGCAGACGCCATGGGTTCATTATAATACCGGTGCAGCAGACCCTGCACGCATTTCTTCGCATTCTTTGAGTAGATCACGTGCTTTGAGCGATCGAAGGGCAAATCCTTTTCTCTCATTGCGTAAGGCGCCTCCTGTTCAGATGAGTGCCACAATTCCAGCGATAATCGCGGCGCCGACGATCCAAATGGCCGTGAGGATTCCGCGCTTTTTCAATACCTGCGGCCAGGTTTGCACAAAGGGAATGCCCTCCGTGCCCGGAATGACCCAGTAGGCGCTGTGGCCGACCCACAGCCTGTCGATCACGATGCCGTCATACCAGTTCATCACTTCCAGGAACAGCAGCGCCTGCAAGTATGCGGGTCGAAAGGTATGAAGACCGTTCCAGACGCGGATGATCAGTACAAGCGCCGCCGCCATGACCGCGAAAAAGGCGATCATGAAGTGCTTTCGCCTGCGGCGTACAGTCTCCCGGTCCGCCAGTCCCAGCGCGTACACCTTTTCCTGGACCGGTTTCGGATAAAAGAACAGGCCGTTCAGGGCGTTATTCCCTACGCCCAGCTTCACCATCAGCGTGAACAGGGCACAGTAAAGCATCAGTTGAATGATAATCATGGTATCGCCATCGGGCCTACTTTTTCCCTGTGACGGTATAGATCATGCCTTTGATCTGCCGGGAGCCCGCGATCGTGAATCCTGCGCCGGCCATCAGCTTTTCAATGCCCCTGCGGTTTGTGGTGTGGCAGTCGCCGCTCTTCATCAGCTTGAAGAGAACGTGATTGTCGATCCATGCGCCAATGCCGCCGATGCCGGTATCGGAGAGAATGTATAGGCCGCCGGGTTTCAGCACGCGCCTTGCTTCCCGCATCGCCTTTTCGGGGTAGGGATAGTGATGGAAGCTTTGGGAGCAGGTGACGATGTCGAAGCTCCCGTCCGGATATGGCAGTTTGTCGGCTGAACCCACCGTGAATTCCGCGCCGTGAATCCGCTTGCCCTTCGCTACGCGGATCATCTCGTCTGACAGGTCCACGCCGCAGTATCTCGCGGCTCTTAGATTCGCAAGGATGTCGATCAGAAATCCCGTTCCGCATCCCACGTCCAGCAATGATTCATAAGAGATGCCTTTTATCTGCGCCGCGATGTCGCGGCAGCTGATTTTCCCGTTTTGGGAATAGTAATAGGTGTCGCGCTGGTCGTATTCGGCAGCCTGCCCGTCAAAATGCTTCTTTGACAGCGCTTCGTAATCCTTCATATCGTTCACTCCTCTTCGTGCCGGGGCATGTATAACCATGGATACATCGAACAAAGCATTAGAAAATACTAACCTACGCCCGTCAAGAAAGCCCACCGCACAGCCGTCCATCTCAGGCGCACTGTCTGATGGGCGATAAGACCACGTTAGTTTCCGCTTACTATTATATATCGCCAGGGATTTTTTTTCAAGATGGATAGTTGAAAAAATACAATAATCTGTGGTATGAACTGCAAAACTGTTTATGGGGGCTGTTGTACAGGCTCAAAAATACAGCCTGTTATACTGGGGTGAGCGATCATTCTTGTGCGCCGACCCGGTTGCCATCGGACTGGAGATATGCTATCATGGAAGCGCGGCGGAGGGCCGCACATCGATCATATTCGAATGAAAGAGAGGACGTGAATTCTGTGAAAGCGATGCCAACGCTGCAAATGATCCATGATGCCGCGACGGCACTTCGGGATGTGGCACGGCTGACCCCCGTCATGCCCTTTGGCCGGTTGGACAGCCATCTCTTTATCAAGGCGGAAAACCTACAGAATACGGGTTCCTTCAAGATCCGCGGCGCTTATAACAAACTGAGCAGCCTGACCGCCGAAGAGGCATCAAGGGGCGTCATCGCCTGTTCCGCGGGCAACCATGCGCAGGGCGTGGCCTTTTCCGCCATGCGCCTGGGCATGCGCGCGGTGATCTGTATGCCGGACTATGCGCCGGTCATGAAGGTGGAGGGTACCCGCGGCTACGGCGCGGAGGTCGTCCTGGTGCCGGGGAATTATGACGATTCCGCCCGCGAGGCCGAGCGGCTTTCGGCAGAAAAGGGCTATACCTTCGCCCATCCCTTCAACGACCCCTACGTGATCGCGGGGCAGGGAACCATCGGCCTGGAGATCCTTTCGCAGATGCCGGAGGTTCAGCAGATCGTGGTCCCGGTGGGCGGCGGCGGGCTCATCAGCGGCGTGGCCATCGCCGTCAAGTCCCTTCGGCCGGATGTACGGGTGATCGGTGTCCAGACGCTGAACGTGCCCTCCATGTACGCCTCCTTCGGCTTTGGCGAGGTGGAGACGCTTCGGGACAAGGCGACCATTGCCGACGGCATACACGTGCTGACGCCGGGGGATATGACCTTTGAGATCGTCGAAAAGTACGTGGACGACATCGTGACGGTCCGGGAGGGCGAGATCGAAGCGGCCATGGTGGCGCTGCTGGAGGGGCCGAAGCTGGTGGCGGAGGGCGCGGGCGCAACGGGCGTGGCGGCCTACCTGTTTGACCGGATCGATACCAGCCTGCGGACCATGGCGGTCGTTTCAGGCGGAAATGTTGACATCAGCGCACTGGAGCGCATCGTCGCGCGGGAGCTGGAACGAAGGGGAAAGGAAAAATAAACCAAGAGGGCTGTCTCATAATGAATACGCTGTATAAACAGCTGTAGGGGCGCCGATGCGTTGCCCGCCCGGGTACGAAGTGTACTGTTGCACCTGACAGGCGGCGCAAAGCGGAATCGCGCACGCTTCCCGTGTACGAGATGCCGCCCCTACAATTGCATATCCATCGTATATTGTAACTGTTCAGTCGCATACAAATTCTGATTTGTCGAGCAGTTGACGAAGGCTCCAAAAGTGGCCTTCCCCCGGTGGGGAAGGTGGATTTGACGAAACGGATGAGGTCCTTGGCGCTGAGACAACGTCTATTGAAGCATAGGCGCGAAGCACTATGGCGGGGGACCTCATCCGGCGCTACGCGCCACCTTCCCCACCGGGGGAAGGCTTTTGGAAACTGCGCGTCTCCCCGCTAAATCAGAATTTGAGAGTGACTGAACAGTTGCCGTATATTTATGCTTTTGAGACAGCTCGTATTGCGTTTGAACGGCATTATTTCCTGATCAGCAGCGATTCTCCCGTCATCTCCGCGGGTTTCTCCATGCCCATCATCTCAAGCAGCGTGGGCGCGATGTCGGCCAGGCATCCGCCCTCCCGCAGCGTATAGGCGGGATCGTAATTGACCATGATGAAGGGAACGGGGTTGGAGGTGTGGGCGGTCAGCGGGTCGCCCGTTTCGGGGTTCACCATTACCTCGGCATTGCCGTGGTCGGCGCAGATGAACAGCTGGCCGTTCACCGCTTCGACGGCCTCCACCACCCGTCCGATGCATGCGTCGAGGCAGGCGATGGCCTCGATGGTGGCCGCTTCCACGCCGGTGTGGCCAACCATGTCCGAATTGGCGAAGTTCGTGATGATCACATCGTATTCGCCGGACTGGATCTTTTCGACCAGGGTATCGCAAATCTCCGGCGCGCTCATCTCAGGCTGCAGATCATAGGTGGCCACCTCAGGGGAGGGGATCAGGAACCGGTCCTCGCCCTCATTCGGCGCTTCCACGCCGCCGTTGAAGAAGAAGGTCACGTGGGCGTATTTCTCCGTCTCGGCGATTCGGGCCTGCTTCTTGCCGTTGGCAGCGAGCCATTCGCCGAGGGTATTGACGATGGTCAGCTTGTCATAGGCGACGTACTTGTTGGGGATCGTTACGTCATAGTCCGTGAAGCAAACGTAGGTCACCTGCTTCCGGGGTCCCCTGTCAAAGCTGTCAAATTCATCGCAGCAGAACGTGCGGGTGATCTCCCGGGCGCGGTCCGGGCGGAAATTGAAGAAGATGATGGAATCGCCGTCGCCGATGGTGGCCACCGGCGCGCCGTCCTCTAGCACCACCGTGGGCTGTATGAACTCATCCGTTTCGCCCTTCTCGTAGGACTGCGTCACCGCTTCGAGGGCGGAATCCGCCGTCACGCCCTCGCCGAGGGTCATGGCGCGATACGCCTTCTCCACCCGGTCCCAACGGTTATCCCGGTCCATGGCGTAATAGCGGCCGCCCACCGTGGCGATCTTGCCACAGCCGATCCTGTCCATTTCATCCTGCAATTCCTGAATGTAATCCTTCCCGGATTCCGGAGGCGTATCCCGCCCGTCCGTGAAGCAGTGCACATAAACCTTCTCCAGCCCGTGACGCTTAGCCAGCTCCAGCAGGGCGTAGAGGTGGGCGTTGTGGCTGTGCACGCCACCATCGGAGACCAGGCCGTAGATGTGCAGGCCCGTACCCTTTTCCTTCGCGTTGTTCACGGCCTTCAGAAGCGCCTCATTTTCAAAGAAATCGCCGTCTTCGATCGACTTCGAGATCCTGACCAGGTCCTGGTACACGATGCGACCGGCGCCGATGTTCAGGTGGCCCACCTCGGAGCTGCCCATCTGCCCCTCCGGAAGCCCCACGGCCAGGCCGCTGGCATTGCCCTTCACAAAGGGGCATTCCTTCATCAGCCGGTCCAGCACCGGCGTGTCCGCCAGGGCGATGGCGTTGTGTTCCGTCTCATCGCGCAGGCCAAAGCCGTCAAGGATCAACAGCACGGTCGGTCGCTTCCCGTTCGACGCTTTCTCCGCACGGGCGGAGAATGTCACAGGGCCGGGGATGATTGCGGTGAGCATAAGCGCTGCCAGAAGAACCAGGACCAACGACTTGTAGCGGATTCTGCCTTTCATAGGGAGACCTTCCTTTCTCTTGTTGAAGATATACGATATGTATTTGTTGCCCGCATACACGGAAATGTTGCCGGCTTCAGCAATGCTCAGGCTGTCGCGGCAGCTGAGCCACCCATGATGATCGCAGTAACAGATATGGATAATCAAAGCGGCCGCGGCCATTGCAAACGAGTCTCGTGAACAGGTTATTCTAATGGAAATACCGCTTCCTTGACTTGCCGCCAGCAAGCCTGCGAAATTTGCAGGCGCGCATGACGGAAAATTCACTCGCCAGCCAACCACCCTTATTATGCGGTATTTCCTAATGTCATACAAATGCATTTGCGCGGGGCGACGCGTTTTTCTGGGTTGCCCGTCAATATGTGCAGTGTTTCGAAGCGTGGGAAGGGCGGGCTACCGCCCCATCCCCTCCAGCAGCTCGGTGAACTGCTCCACGTCGAGGTGGTCATAGACCAACCGGATCACCTGGCACATCTCCCTGCTGGACAGCTTCCTGATGTCAATCAGCCGCCTCAGGTCATCCACCAGCGTTTCCTTCCAGTACTGGTTGCCTTTCCGGTCAAAGGTGGCGACCGACAGGTATTTGCGCAAAAGCCGGATCAGCATCGCCGCGTGGTCGCGGGAGGGGACATCCATCTCAAACATGGGGCCGGTGCCCGTCAGAAGGTATGCCTTAGAAATGTCCCAGGCATCGCAGATCATGCGAAGGATCTCCTGAGAGGGACGGCTGAGCCCCACCTCCAGTCGTTCGATGAGGGATTCCCCGTCCTCTATGATCGGGCGCGCGAATTCCTCCTGGGTGAGCCCCAGGAAGCGGCGTATGGCGGTGAGGTTGAGGGAGAGGGGACGGATCTCACCCTCGACCGCCGGTTCATTGCGGGGTTCGGGAAGCGCCTCTGCCGGCATGGGCACGGCTTGCAAAGGCGCGGGTTTGGCCGGGACCGCCGCAGGCACAGGCGTCGTCGTAGCCGCTGTCTCTGCATACTTTTCCTGCATGGCGATGATGGCCAACCGCACTCCCGCGGGCGTCATGCCATGTTCGGCGGCGATTTCCGTAAAGGTGCGGTCTGCCTGGTATCTCAGACGCAAAAACGCCTTGTTCCGGTCGCTGACGGGAAGGGCGGAGAGAAACTGGCCAGCGGACTCCGGGGTGGTATCGGCGGGAAGGTGAAAGTCATGGATTAAATTCTGTGGCCATGGCAGTTGTCGCTTTGGCATCGATATGACTCCTTATAAGATGATACGCGCCGCTGTCCGCTTCGTTTGCGGGATGCGTGGCGACATCTTTATTTTAACCTGTTTTTCGCTTCGAGGCAAGGCTTTTTTATCGTCCTTTCTTAGGGCGTGTTTCTAAATCGGCATCCCACGAAGTGGGACCACCATGAATGAAACACAGGACGTAATGTTTACACCATAGAAACACACCCTAGTGTATACAAAAACGGGCACGAACGCAGTTGTTCGTGCCCGTTGACAATCACACCTTGGCGCACTGTACCGGATGAAAGGGCTTTGGCAAGGCGATGGCGGTATTATTTCATTTGGGAGAGGCTGAACAGGGCCAGCATGGCGCTGATCTCCTCTGGCAGGGCGTCGCTGGCGGCGTTCGAGATACTGGCCAGGCCGATCATGGCGTCTGTGGACAGGCTGGTCAGGACGCTGCGATTCTTAGCGGCGAGGTCGCCCATGGTGACGGGGGTGCCCTTGCTCAGGTCGTAAGTGAGTTCACCCTCATGGGTCATGGTGGAGCGCTGGCTGATCAGCTTGTTCTGGGGGTCGATGAAGTAGATGTCGGTGTCGTTGTACTTCCCGTCCGTTGCGCCCACCTCAGCCACACAGCCGAAGTACAGGCCGCTGACGTACAGGTCCGCCCTGTAGATGTGGCCGGCATCGGTCTTCTGGGAATTCAGGGTCATGTTGGTGGAAGCGGCGGGGAACTGAATGTTGGCGGTCACATCCTCGCCGTTTTGCAGCACATCGCCCGTTGCGTCGGGTTCCTTCTTGCCGGGCATGGTGAGGGCGAAGACGGTGTCGGTGGGGCCGCTCTGGTCGCCCTCGTCGTCAACGGTCGCGTAGGTATCCAGGTGCAGCGCGGGGGCCTTGGCGGGGTCGAGGGCCTTTTCAGCGGACTTGGTGTATTTGCCGGACCGGTCGAACTGGGCGATGGTGACGGCTACGGTGGGGTCGGCCAGCAGGTCCCGCTCCAGCTTGAGCAGGGCGTTGTAGATGGCGGCCACGTCCACGTCGATGGGCACCATGGTGTTGTAGCTGACGCCGTCCAGCACGTAGTCGCCCTGCTGGGCTTCGCCGCCCTCGAAGGCGGCCAGGCCGGTGGCGATGAAATCGTTGAAGTGGGGGGCGATGGCCCTGGCCAGGGCATTGATGTCGATGCGCTCCATGGCCTTGGTCTCGTCCTTGTACTTCGAGGCGATGGCATCGGAAAGGCCGGCAAGCTCCTCGTTGGAGAAGTTGAACACATGGTTGGGGAACAGGTTGCTGCCCAGGGTGAAGCCGGCGTCGGTCATTTTGCCGGCGACGGTGAAGATGTCCCTGCCGCCGAGCATCAGGTCCCACTGGAAGCCGTCGTCGGTGAGGGTCAGGCGTTCGGTGGCCTCGGTCAGCACGGCGGCGACGGTGTCCGCCTTCATCAGGAAGCCTTCGTCCTTGCCCAGGGCGGTCAGATCCAGCGCCAGCACGTCTCGGTCGATGTCGGTTTCCGAATAGATGGTCAGGGGCGTGGCGATCAGCGCAGATTCGGGCGTTTCAGCAGCGGGGGTAGCGTCGGCAAAGGCCGCCGTGCAGGACAGCAGCATAATCAGCGCTGTCATCAGGGCAAACAGTTTCTTCATGAATAAACCTCCTTGTCGTCGGTGTCATTTGGATTCATGTTTTACTTTACCACAGTTTCGGGGATTCGGCAAGGATGGTTTGTTAATATTCAATCTATTGGGATGAACGTGGGACGTGCTCTATAAAATTCCGGTTGCGATCATGACGGCGGTGTGCTATCATGGAACCGTGGCGAACGTCGATGGCGCACAGGCTGCAACGCCGAGGAATGTGTGGCGCTGGGCGCGCGGAAGGGCATACTGAGACAAATTGACACAGGAGGATGGAAGAACATGAAGAGGCGATTGATAGGGCTGACGGTGCTCTTTGCGCTGTTTTGTTCCATGACTGCTATGGCGGATGGCGCTCGGGTCGCCTATCTGGGCCCTGAGGGCACCTACACCGAAGAGGCGGCACAGTTTTTCTTCCGGGCGGGGGAAGTCCTGATTCCGAAGGAGACGGTAAACGACGCTATATCGGATCTGTTGTCATCAGCGGCGGATTACGCGGTGATCCCCCAGGAAAACACCGTGGGCGGCGCCGTGGTGAACTACCTGGACGCGCTGATCGGCGCGGAACAGGCCTATGTCGTCGGCGAGGTCATACTGCCCATCAGCCAGACGCTCATGGGCGTGCCCGGTGCGACGCTGGCGGACATACACACCGTCTGCTCCCATGCCCAGGGCCTTGCGCAGAGCGCCCAGTGGCGCTCGGAGCACCTGCCGGACGCCGAGGCGGTGGAGATGGCCAGTACCGCTGCGGCGGCCAGTTATGTGGCCCAGACTGGCGACAAGTCCATCTCCGCCGTCGCCGCGCCGGGGGCCGCGGCGCGATACGGGCTGGAGGTGCTGGCGGAAAACGTGCAGATCACCGACGCCAACAAGACCCGGTTCTATGTGCTCTCGCGGCAGGCGCTCGAGGGGGAGGACCTGACCTGCGCCGTGTTCGTGGCCACCTGCGTGGCAGAGCAAATTGACGATATCATCCTGCAACTGCACGATGCCGGCCTCGAGATGGTGGCGCTTCACGACCGCCCGGAGGGCAGCGCGCTGGGCAGATACCACTATGTGATCGAGATGAAGGATCCGGCCGGCATCACCGAGGCCCAGCTGGACGTGGCCCGGGCGCTGGAGGGTGTGCGGTTTGCGGGCTGTTTTAACGCGGTGGAAAAGTGAAGTGGGGCAGGTCCGTGAGCTGCATCACTGGTTTTCGTTCATGGTGCGCCTACAGCGTTGGATGCCTTCTGCGAGAATCTGTAGAAAAGCGACCTGTGTTGTTGTAGGGCCGACGACGCGCCGCCCGTCTACAACGATATGCAACGATGATCCGCGGGCGGCGTATCGCCGCCCCTACACAGGCGTACATTTCATTCATGTTTTACCCACGCAGTGGGATGCCGATTCAGGAACACACTCAAGGTTGACGATATTTGCCGAGGAGGAACGTTGTGTTGTTTGACTGGCTACAAAGCCTGATGGGCCGCAATGGGCGGCACCCGGCATCGGCGGCAGAACGCCCGAAGCAGAAACCGGGGATGATCACGAGGACATGCAAAATATGCGGCAGGACGTTTACCCTCCCGGAGGAGGTGCAGCACTGGCCCGACTGCTGCGTGGTATGCCGGGCGAAGTATCGGCCGGAGGAGACGATCACGGGAACCTGCCGGGGCTGCGGGCAACCCTTCAAATTCGAATCGTCCGCCCGGCCATGGCCCAGGTATTGCAAGGCATGTCAATCGAAAAGGAAGAGGTAGAGACAAAACTGAATGAGGTAAAGCCATGAAACGCATCATTTTTACACTGTTGCTTGTGCTCTGCGTCGCGCTTGTGTTGCAGCCGGCGCTGGCGACGGGCGAAGCGGACGGCGCGGCCCGCGTTGACGCGCTGCTTAACGCCATGACGCTCGATCAGAAGATCTCGCAGATGATCATGCCGGCGCTGCTCACCTGGGACGGCGATAAGGTGACGGAGCTGTCCAGCTGGCCCACGCTGGCGGAGGCGCTGCGACGCCACCAGTACGGGGGCGTTATACTGTTTGGCGCGAATATCGCGAGCACCGAACAGACCGTGCGCCTGATCGACGATTTGCAGCGCAACAACGCACAGAGCGCCCCGGGAGCCCTGCCATATCTTGTGGCCGCCGATCAGGAGGGCGGCTACGTGGCGCGCCTGTCCATGGGTACCCGGGGCACGGGGAGCATGGCCATCGGCGCCACGGGGGAGTACGCCGAAGAAAACGCCCTGGCCACGGGGCAGGTGTTCGGCGAAGAGCTGGCAGCCCTGGGCATCAACGTGAACCTGGGCCCCTGCATCGATGTCATCACCGACCTGGCGGACCTGGGCATGAGCACCCGCGTGTTTTCCGATGATCCCCAGGTGGTCTCCAGGCTGGGCCTGGCCTTCGCCGAGGGCGTGGGCCAGAGCAATGTGATCACCTGCTTCAAGCACTTCCCCGGGGCGGGGGACGGCAGCGACTATCCTACCTCTATAAAGCTGACCTACGACCAGCTGGCGGCGAACGGCCTTGCCGCCTATCGCGCGGCCATCGAGGGCGGCGCGGAGATGGTGATGATGTCGGCGACGACCTTCCCGCTGATCGACGACGAGATGCTCATGGCGGACGGCGTCACCAGGGGCTATTGGCCCGCGACGCTGTCTCCCCGGATCGTCACGGGCCTGCTGCGCGACGAGTTGGGCTTTGACGGCGTGGTGATCACAGACGCCCTGGAAATGCAGCAGTTCGTCACCGAGCCGGACACCGGCGCGGCCCTCTTCACCGGCGATTACGCGACCGTGGCGCACGATGTGCAGGTGGCCAGGAAGGCCATTGAAGCGGGCTGCGATATCCTGCTGTTGCCCACGAGCCTGAACACAGATGTGGCCGTGCAGTACTATGACGATTACATCGCCGGCATCGCCGCCCTCGTGGAGCGTGGCGAGATCGAAGAAGCGCGCATCGACGCCTCGGTGCGCCGCATCCTGGCGTTGAAGGAGCGTCACGGCCTGCTGGACCAGCGGCAGGATCCGGTGGAACAGCGGATAGAGGCCGCAGGAACGGTCGTCGGCTCCCGGGAGCATCACGGGGTGGAGATGGCCATCGCGCGTCAGGCCGTCACCCTGCTGAAGAATGACGGCGTGCTGCCGATTGCGGGCGGGCGAATCGTCATACTCGGGCGCACGGCCACCGACAACACGCCCATCGGCTATGCGCTGGCGCTGCTGCGACAGGGCGGATTTATCGATACAGATACAAGGGTCGAAAACCGCATTACCGGGGAAGCCACAGGGGATGAAGGCGCTTCCACGGCCATCGTGATCGACCGCTACTACGACGATGGAAAGCTGGCGTATTCCGATGATCTCACTGCAGCCATCAAGAGCGCCGATGTCGTCGTATGCCTCAGCAGCGCCGGCGAGGGCCTGGACCGACTCCAGGACGACAACCCCCAGATCCAGGGCGTTCGCAGGGCGCTGACGGACGCCCGGGAGGGTGGCGCGAAGTTCGTGCTGTTGAGCGACAACCTGCCCGTGGATGTGACGCGGTTCCAGGACGCGGACGCCATCGTGTGCGCCTATATGTCCTCCGGCGCCGGCGTCAATCCCACGGCCCAGACCGGCGCTTCCGGCGCGGTCGGCGCCTTCAACGCCAATATTCCCGCCGCGCTTTGCGCGATCTTCGGGGATGGGGACATGCCCGGCAGGCTGCCCATCAACATACCGGCGATGGCGCAGGATTCGGACGGCCGGTGGGTTTACGGCGACAGACTCCTGTACGAACGGGGGCAGGGCGGTTAAGGAACTACCGCACAATACGGCGGCACATCTGGCGGTGCCTTTTGATTTACCGCCAGTAAACCTTCAAAATCTGCAAGAGCGCCTGACGAAAAAATCACTCGCCAGCTGACCACCTTAATTGCGCGGTATTTCCTTAACAAAAAATGGTTGTTTTGTGGCATTTTAACGCACGGGTTCGTGCCGCCATTCACAGGTGTGTCGCGGGACGAATAATACGCCTTATCCAAGGTTAATTCAGGCTAATTCAGGCTAATTCAGGTGAAATATGGTTGACAGTATAACTGCAATCAGGTATAATACTGTATATTATATGAACATATTTTTGGTATGTTTTTGCCCTGAATGCTAACCGGCAGGCGTCTGCCGGGGTCCTGTAGACACCCACTGAGCAACACGAATCCCGCTGGCCAACAAGGCGGCTTTACAACGGAAGGAGGCATCCGGGTTATCCTATGAAAAAGAGCGAGAAAGAGCAACTTGAGAAGACGATGCAGCGCCTGGAGAGCGGAGAGCTGATCGACCAGGCGTGCTGGTCCTTCATCAAGGAACTGAATTCATACAGCGCCGAGCGCCTGGACAGCATCGCCATCACCGACGGATACCGGCAGTACACCTACCGCCAGATGTTCCGTTACTGGGAGCGGTACGCGGAGGCGTTTTCCGGCGTCAACATCACCGCCAAGAATCGTTCCCGGGTGGCGCTCATCGGCACGCCGCTGACAGAGACGGTTTTCGCGTTCTATGGCCTGAACATGGTCGGCGCGTCCGTATCCCTCATCTATCCCTTCGACCTGTACGATGAAAAGCAGATCCACAGCATGATCGAGCGGGAGAAGATCACCGATCTGCTGATTTCGGAGTATTACGCCTTCCCCGAGCTGATGAAGCGCCTGCTGCGCGACAAGGAGATGCTGGGACTGCGCAACATCATACTGCTGCAAAGCCCGATGGGCGGAGCGTATGGGGTTCCCGCGCTGGAGATGATCCGGAACATGAACAAGGACCTGTTCCGCGACATGGACGGCAGCCTGATGATGGAGGACCTGCTGGAGAAATACGAGGCCTACCCGGTCGTGTACGGCAAGGGCAAGGCGCCCATCATCCTCCACACCACCGGCACGGTCAGCGGTATGCACAAGCCGGTCCCCCTGACCGACAAGGCCATGAATGCCTTTGTGGTGAGCGCCCTGAAGGCCAAGGATACCTACCCGGATTTCAAAAACGCCCCGAAGCACATGATCACCTATCTGACCCTGAACATGTCCTGGGTCTACGCGATGGTGGATATGCTGCATACGCCGCTGGGCCTGGGAATGGAGATCGTCAGCCTGCCCTTCGGCGCCACCAACCCGCGCTACTCGGAGGCGATCGAGCATTACGGGATCAACGTGCTGTTTACCAGCAAGACGATACTGGATTCCTGGCTCAAGACCATGCCCGATATCAACCTTTCCAAGTTGAAGATCGTGTTCATGGGCGGTACATACCTCTCCCCCGAATTCAAGCAGAAGTTCAACGATTACCTGAAGTCCTGCGGCTCCACCGCCCGCGTCATCAACGGCTACGGGCTGTCTGAGATGGGCGGCGCGTGCCTGCTGTGCCCCACGGACCGCAAGGACGACGCCATCGGGTTCCTGCTGCCGGGCTTCAAGGCCAAGATTTTGGTGGAGGACGAGAACCGCTACTACGATATCGCCGATGGTCCGCGCACCGGCGTGCTGATGCTGAGCTCCCCGACGATGAGCAGCGGCAAGCTGGGGGATGAGGTGTTCTTCACCCTGGAGAAGATCGACGACGAGGATTACTTCAACACCCACGACCTGGTGCGCGTGAACGAGGACGGCAGCCTGGCCTGCATCGGCCGTTCCAACCAGTACTTCGTCAACAACGCCGGCGTGCGCTTTGACGCGGGACTGATCGAGAACGCGGTCGCATCCCAGCCGGGCATCGCCGCCTGCGGCCTTACGCCGGAATTCCACAAGATACTGCACGACAATGTGCCCGTTCTGTACGTGGAGATGAGCGATAAGGGCGCGGGCAGCCTGACCGTTCTGCGCAAGGCGCTGATCCAGGTGTTCATCACCGACGGAATGCTGGAGGACACTAACCTGCCCAGCCAGTGCGTGATCGTCGAGTCCATGCCGCTGAATACCGGCGGAAAGGTGGACGCCAAGAAGCTGGCTTCGGGTACCGTGACGGGCAGCCGCTATTCCGTCAAGCCCGTCCGGATCGACGGCAGGGTGATCGATATCCTGCTCGTCCCGGCGCCGGAGGGCGAGGATTCCAGCATGGGCGCGGGCATACCGGAGGAGCTGGAGGGCGATCCCTACAACATCCTCTCCGAGGTGTTCGCCTGCATCCCCGATCTGAACGAGGGCAGGTTCTCCAAGCTGTTCAAGATTCCGGGCCTCAGGGAACTGGTCATGAAGCTGACGAAGTTTGACATCAACAACATCCCCGTCAGCCTGCACAATTCCACCCCGACAATGTTTAACCTGGCTTACCGCAAATATGTGGAGCCATTAATGGAAGGAGTTTTCAATATGAGCAAGACCACCAAGAAGAAGAACTCGATGAAGAACTTTATGCCCATGTTCCAGGGCATGATGCCCATGATGCCCACCATGCCGGTGATGCCCGTCATGCCCATGATGCCCCCGATGCCGTTCATGTGGAACAACACCAGCTATGACGACGCTTGGGATGATTTCAAGTCCAACATGGATAAGTTCTGCGAGCAGGTTATGGATATGCAGCAGACCACGATGGACAACGCCAAGGACCAGTGGAACAAATTCTTCGAGTACATGATGGATATGCAGGATACCTTCGCCGATAACCTGCCGGACGAGGTGCCGACCCTGCCGGGACTGCCCCAGATGCCGGTCATTTCCCCGAAGGAGTTCATGAAGCAGACGAAGGAATTCCAGGAGATGGCGAACAAGCAGTTCGTGGAGCAGGCCGATTCCGTTGCAGAGTTCTCCCGCAAGGGCCAGAAGAAGGCCCGCGAAATGGTGAACAAGGCGATCGACAACGCCAAGGAAGAGAAGGAAGAGCCCGCCAAGGAGGAAGCTTCCGCGAAGTAACCAGCGTTTAGCGGGTTTCCCGGCGCTTAATCGTACATGCTTACAGGCTGTATTCCGTGTGTGGATATGGCCTGTTTGCTGTTATGGACGTATTCTTTGCTGCTTGCCTGGGAGAGGCGCACTGCCGCCCTGCACCGGTTATTTTGCTTCTCCTTTTTTTACGCCGTCTGCTTAAATTGATGACATTGCTATTGAAGGAGGGGTCGATTTGAGAACGGCATCCATTGCCATCAACGCGATAATCTTCATCGCCACATGCATCGTCGTCCTGCTGTACTTCCGGAAAGACGGAGCCTGGGACATCGAGAACGGGCTGAAGCAGTTTCGCTTTTTTACGGTCCTTTCCAATTGCCTCTGCGGCATCGCGGCGCTGATGATGGCCTTCGGTCAGATCAGGGGCAATGTGTCCCAGTTCGTCTTTATGATAAAGTACCTGGGAACGGTGTCGGTCACATTGACGTTCCTGACGGTGTTGCTCTTCCTTGGCCCTACCCAGGGCGGGTACGGGAAGTGGTTTTTTGACAGCGACTTTTTCTATACACACCTGATCGGGCCGCTGCTGGCTATTTTGTCGTTTTGCCTTTTGGAGCGGCGGAAGATGACCTTTGGAAACGCGATGATGGGCCTTTTGCCAATGCTGCTCTATGGAGTGGTGTACCTCTACAAGGTCATGTTTGCGCCGGAAGGAGAGCGCTGGGAAGACTTTTATGGGTTTACTAAGTTCGGTAAATGGCAGGTGGCCTGTGTGGGCATGGTCGCCGGCGCCGCTCTCATCTGCGTATTGTTCTGGAAGGTGTGCGGGATGTAATGCTGAAGGGGCCGCAATTCAGTTACGCTGAGCATCTGCCCCGGCGAAGGATGAAAGGAATGAGATGATGAAGAGACGGTCGATCAACCGCTGGATCACGCGATGCTTTATCATCATACTCCCGCTGTCCATGATCGCGTCGGCAGTGGCCAACCTGCGCGAGGCCTATGTTGGCGTGATGAAGCAGGACAGCGAGCTTGTGAAGATCTGCGCCGTCAACGTCACCACCCTGTTGAACCGCCCATATACGCCCAAAGCCGTGCTTGAACCGGACCAGCACATCTATCCGGAGGCGTGGAATGCCCTGCAGGACGTCTGCGAGGCCTACAGGCTGAATATATCACCATCTACAGCGTCGATCCTCAGGCGTCCACCCGGACGATCTACCTGTGTGTGACGCCCGATGAAGAGAAAAACGATGCCCTCCAGCGGGACTACGTTCAGAAAGCCCTGCCGGTCGTTGAGCTGATGCGGGGGGAGGAGCGGATACTGGCGGGCTCCCGGGAAATCCAGCAGGAGGTGGGGCGAACGCCCAACGGCGCCATGTACACCTGGCTATCGCCCTATCTGGACAGCGAGGGGAAGCTTCGGGCCATCATCAGTATGAGCTACAGCATCGAACACATCGTCAAATTGATACTGCACGCCTTCCTGGTGGACATCGTTCCCTTTGTGATATCACTGTCCCTGGGGCTGCTGATACTGTTGCTGCTGGTGCGCCGGCGAATTGTGCTGCCAATCAACGCGATATCGGACAGCATGAAGCGCTTTGCCCAGGACAGCAGCACGCGGCCGGAACCGCTGAACATTCCTAAGGAACTCTTGCAGATTTTTTGATTTACCGCCAGTAAACCTTCAAAATCTGCAAGAGCGCCTGACGAAAAAATCACTCGCCAGCTGACCACCTTAATTGCGCGGCATTTCCCTAAAGGCGATGAGATCGGGGACATCGCCGCTGCCTATGAGAAGATGACGGAGGACATCAGCGGCTATGTCGGCAATATCGAAGCGCTGACCCAGGAGAAGGTGGAGGTGAACGTCCAGCTGGACGTGGCCCGCCGCATACAATACGGGCTGGTGCCGAAAAAGATGGCGCTGACGGGACGGGGCTATCAGGTGTGCGCCATGACCGAGCCTGCAAAAGCGGTGGGCGGCGATTTCTACGACTGCTTCCAGCGGGATGAACACAACGTGTACATCGTCATGGGCGACGTGTCCGGCAAGGGCGTCACCGCGGCGATCTTCATGGCGATGATCCGAACTGTCATACGGCAAAAGCTGATGGCAGGCCTCGGTCCCGCGGAAGCGCTCAACCAGACAAACGACGAGATCTGCGCCGAGAACCCGGAAAACCTGTTTGTGACGGCCTTCGCCGCGGTGCTGGACCCGCTGACAGGCGTGCTGCGCTACGCCAACGCCGGCCACAACTATCCGGTGCTGCTCAAGGCCGTGCCCGAATATCTCCATCCTGACGAGGGCATTGCCCTGGGCATGTTTGAAATCGCGAACCTGGTCGAGGGTACGCTCAGCCTGTCCGTGGGGGAGGGCCTGCTGCTCTATACGGACGGCGTGACGGAGGCGCTCGGCCCGAACAATACCTTTTTTGGCGAGGACAGATTACTCGGCGCCGTGATGCGCGCTTTGGGCCGGGAGGACCCGGCCGAGGAGATCTTGCGTGAGGTCAGCCGCGCCGTGTTTGCCTTCTGCGATGGCAAAGAGCCCTCTGACGACATGGCCGCGCTGGCATTGTTCCGGGAGAAAGCGTGAGGGGTTCGGTATGCGCTTTGAATGTGTTTCAGCAGTCCTTCATCCCCGTCATCATCCGGGTGGCTGTGGGCAGCCGTGCCGCATATGCCGAAATTGGAAAGGAGAAGCGATGATGCGAAAATTGAAAAAACATACTTTGTATTCTGCTGGCAGCGCTCCTGCTGGCGATGGGTTCTATGGCGGAAGGGGGCTATGACATGCGAGAAATCCCGGTGACAGAGGTTGGACCGCTTTACATCGGACAGACCGAGAATACCAAAGCCGCGACGGGCTGCACGGTGTTCATCGCGTCGCAGGGGATGCGCGCCGGGCTGGATGTGCGCGGCGGTGGTCCCGCCAGCCGCGAGAGCCAGCTGCTCAACCCAATGATGGCGGCACAGAGTATCCACGCCATCGTTCTGGCTGGCGGCAGCGCCTACGGCCTGGGCGCGGCGGATGGAGTGATGCAGTATCTGGAGCAGAACGGCATCGGCTACGATACGGGCTATGCGCTGGTGCCGCTGGTGGCGCAGTCGGATCTCTACGATCTGTCCGTAGGGGAAGCATCCGTTCGCCCGGACGCGGCCATGGGCTATGAAGCCGCCCGCCGCGCCATGGAAGAACCGAATTACAGGGATGGCAACTATGGCGCGGGCTGTGGGGCCACGGTCGGCAAGTACGCCGGGATGGATTATTGCATGAAGTCCGGCATCGGAAGCTATGCCGTCCAAATCGGCGCGCTGAAAATCGGCGCGATTGTCGTGGCCAATGCCCTGGGGGATATCTATGACTGGAAAACGGGCAGGCAGATTGCGGGAATGCTGAACAAAAAAAAGGATGGGCTGCGCTCCACCGCGGAATACATGCGGCAGAGCTATGCAGTGGTTGACAACAAATTCACCGGCAATACCACGCTTGGCGTGGTATTCACCAATGCCCATTTTGAAAAGGCACAGCTGTGCAAGATCGCCGGCATGGCCCATGACGGCTATGCCCGGTCGATCAATCCCGTCCACACGTCCGCCGACGGCGACAGCATCTATGCCGTATCGATCGGGGATATCGCCGCAGATCAGGACCTGGTGGGCGCATTGGCGGCGGAGGTGGTCAGCGAAGCCATCGTCCGCGCCGTCGAAAGTGCCGAGGGGGCGTATGGATTCCCTGCACTGCGGGATTTGGCAGGGAAATGATATTCAAGGAAGATGGAAGTCAAGGGAGAGATGCGAAATACGAGGCAGGTTAAGGAAATACCGCACAAACGGCCTTGACTTGCCGCCAGCAAGCCTGCGAAATTTGCAGGCGCGCCTGACGGAAAATTCACTCGCCAGCCAACCACCCTTATTATGCGGTATTTCCTTAATACCTGGCAGCCGGCTGGCGGCGCTGTTTTTTGCTGCTTGAGGGCTATGCAGAGCGGCGGCTTTGAGCAAGTGGGCGCAATTGGCGCTGACATGCCGCGAAGCGATCAACAAAAGACCACCGGGGCAGGGGATATTCTATTCCGGAGCTCAAATCGTCATCTTCTACGGCAGCTATACCTGGTCGTATGCGCGGCTGGGCCATGTGGAATTGCCTCGGGAGGATATGGCCGAACTTGCTGGGCCGGGGCGATGTCACGATCAGGCTCTATGCGCAATGAAAGCCCCATAAAGGCAACGTCGTCAACCTATGGACAATACCGCGCATGATGTGAGCAGCAGCCCGACGGCATAAGCTTTGCCCCTACATGAAGTAATCACAGCTTCTTCATCATGAACACCAGGCTGCGCATACTGCCGTCCTTGAACCGCACGGCGTCGGGATGGCGTGCGACCTCGGTGAAGCCCATCTTTTCGTATAAGGCCCGCCCCCGGGCGTTGCCCTCGATGTACTCCAGCTCCAGCTGCATCAATCCCCTTGCCTTCGCCGCTTTGGTCAGGGCTTCGAGCATCGCTGTGCCGATGCCAAGATTCCAGAACCGCTTTTGAAGGCCTATATCCAGGCTGGCCCTGTGCCGAAACTTGATCTGCCGGTTCATGCTCAGGCCGCACATCCCCGCGATTTCACCCTCAATTTCACAGACCAGCATCAGCCGCATTTCGTCCGCGTTGCTCTCCGAAAGGATTTTCCGCTCCTGCGCCTCGGTCCAGTCGCATTCCTCCGGATAGCGCAGCAGGAATTCCGTTTCGGTAACGATGCGCTTCAGGTGCCTGATCAGCGCCACCGCGTCAGCTTCCGGATCGGGATTGCGCAGCACCCCTGTCCGGCCATCTTTTACGAGGATCTCTCTGGAATTCAAAAGCATGAGTTTACCTCGCTCAATGGGGCGGATCGTGAAATTCTGATTTATCGGGCTGACGCCCGTTTGAAGGGGGACAGGTCCCCCTTCAATACATCCTCCTCAGATTTGCCTGAAATCGCAAGCGATTAAAATCGGGGGCGCTGCCGCCCCCCGATACTCCCCGGTAAGTTAGCCCTTTGGATCGCGGCAGCTATTCCTAATCCCTATTCCCTAATCACTGAGCATCAACTCGATAAATCAGAATTTGCTTTTGACTTAAGCGCTCTCACCGCATCACAGCTTATTCCTCTGGATCTTGCCGCTGATGGTTTTGGGCAGCTCGTCCCTGAAGACCACGATGCGGGGGTACTTGTAGGGCGCGGTGCGCTTCTTGACGTAGTTCTGGATGTCCTTCTTCAAATCTTCGGTGCCCTCGATGCCCTTGGTGAGCACGATGGACGCCTTGACCACCTGGCCGCGGATCTCATCCGGGGCGGCGGAGACGCCGCACTCCAGCACGTAGGGCAGCTCCATGATGACGCTCTCGATCTCGAACGGCCCGATGCGGTAGCCGGAGGACTTGATCACGTCATCGGTGCGGCTGACGTACCAGTAGTAGCCGTCTTCATCCCGCCATGCCATGTCCCGGGTGTGGTACATGCCGTCGTGCCAGACGGTGTTCGTGGCCTCCTCGTTGCCGTAGTAGCCGGCGAACAGGCCGCAGGGGATTTCCTTGTCGGTGCGGATAACGATTTCGCCGGGTTCGCCGACCTTCACCGGGTTGCCGTCCGGGTCCACCAGGTCCACGTCGAACATCGGGCTGGGCTTGCCCATGGAGCCGACCTTCGGCGTGGTGCCCGCGAAGTTGCCCAGCACCAGCGTGGTCTCGGTCTGGCCGAAGGCCTCCATGATGGAAAGACCGGTGTTCTTCTTGAAGATGTTGAACACCTCAGGGTTCAGGGCCTCGCCGGCGGTGCAGGCGCACTTGATGCTCGACAGGTCGTACTTCGAGATGTCCTCGCGGATCAGGAAGCGGTACATGGTGGGCGGCGCGCAGAAGGTGGTGATGTTGTACTTTGCGAACATCGGCAGGATGTCGTGGGCGTTGAAGCGGTCGAAGTCGTACACGAATACGGCGCTCTCATTCATCCATTGCCCGTACAGCTTGCCCCACAGCGCCTTGCCCCAGCCAGTGTCAGAGATGGTCAGGTGCAGGCCGTCGGGCTCCACGCAGTGCCAGTAGTGGGCGGTGATGAAGTGGCCCAGCGGATAGTTGTGGTTGTGCATGGCCAGCTTCGGGTAGCCGGTGGTACCGGAGGAGAAGAACATGACCATGGGGTCGCTGCCCTTGGGGGAATCCTCGGTGCGGGGGAACGCGGAACGGTATCGCAGGTATTCCTCGTCGAAATCGCGCCAGCCCTCCCGCTTGCCGCCGCACATGATGCGGGTGGTCACGAAGGGACAGGTTTCAAAGGCCTCCTCGGCGTGGGAGGCGCCCTCGCCCTCGGCGGTCATGCAGATCGCGGTGACGCCCGCGGTCTCGAAGCGGTATTCGTAATCCTTCTTCAAAAGCTGGTCCGTGGCGGGGATGGCCACCGCGCCCAGCTTGTGCAGCGCCATCATGACCACCCAGAATTGCCAGTTGCGGCGCAGCACCAGCATCACCCGGTCGCCCTTCTTGATGCCCAGGGCCTTGAAGTAGTTGGCGGCGCGGTTGGACTTGCGGCTGATGTCCTCGAAGGTGAAGCGCTTCTCTTCCATGTTGCGGTTGATGTGCAGCATCGCCAGCTTGTCAGGTTCGCGCTCGGCCAGCTTATCCACGATGTCGAAGGCGAAGTTGAAGTTCTCCCGGTTCGGGAATTCGATGTGCAGCAGGTGGCCCTCGCCGTCCTCGTCCAGCTCCACGAAGTCGTCGTAGACCATGTGGCGCTTGGGCAGGCGCACGGGCATGACCGCCTCCACCAGCTTTTCCTGCTCGGTCTCCTCGCCGGGCATGACCACCGCAACGAAGGTGCAGTCCCGGCCGCCGGTGGCGATTTCGCCGTGGGGGGTGGAGGAATCGTAGTAGATGCTGTCGCCCTCCTTGAGGTGCTCCACATGGTCGCCGATGCGCACCAGCAGCTCGCCGGAGAGTATCAGGTCGAATTCCTGGCCGGGGTGGGAGTGGGTGTGAATCTCCTGGTTTTGCAGCTCCTCGGAGTAGCTGTAGGTGACCCAGAAGGGCTCCGCGATCTTCTTGCTGAACAGCGGGGCCAGGTTGCCGATCACGATGCCCTCTTCCCTCGCGGTGACGGTGGCCTCGCCCTTGCGGGTAACGGTGTAGGAGCGCAGGTTGGCGCTGCGGCCCTCGATCAGGTCGGTGATGTCCACGCCGAAGATGCGGGCGCAGTTGTGGATGAAGGTGAAGGGCAGGTCGGCCTTGCCGGCCTCGTACATCATGTAGGTTTCGACATCCAGCTTGGTATGCTCGGCCATGTAGACCACCGAATAGCCCGCGATTTCCCGCAGGGCCTTTATACGGGTACCCACCTCGTAGAGCATGCCGGTCATCTCAGTTGCGTTCATCGGATTTTTCCTCCTTTGTCGGTCGAGCCGTGGGTCAATCGAACATCCCTCACTTCTGGGTCAAGGCGTATGGTATGCCTGTCAATAAAAAAACCCGTCTCACGGATGCGTTCTTACCGCATCGTTTGAGACGAGTTGCAATCAACCCGCGGTACCACTCAAATTGCGCGTCTCCGCGCCTCTTCAGGCTCCATCAAGCCCTAAGCCTTTACGCAGCTTTCACGGGAAGCGTCTACTGTATCCGATTGGATATTTCGAGCTTCCGGCTCGGAAGTGATGGGCGTTTGAGCCTTCGGTGATCGGCCTTGCAGCATGTGGCCGACTCTCTGTACACCCCGGAACTCTGCCGTCTTCGTCATCGCCTTTGGTGAATATTCGATTAAAGCTATTCTATCACTCGAATGGTCGGTTGTCAAAGCTTTTCGGGGTTAAATTTAAATTATCCCAGAGATAAAGTCGAATGAAATACCTCGTGAATATGAGAATGTTCGGGTTTTGGCGGCAATTGTTACTTGACAAGCGGGGGCGAAGCTGATAGATTAATCATATGCGTTAATTCGGTGAAGGGGGAAACGGGATGTCGGAATTCAGCGGAATCCGCGCGCCGGACCGGCGGATCATGGTGGTCACCGGCCACTACGGCAGCGGCAAGACCGAGTTCTGCGTCAGTCTGGCCATGAAGCTGGCCGAATCGGGCTATGGCCCCTACAGGCGGCTGGCCCTGGTCGACCTGGACATCGCCAACCCCTACTTCCGCTCCCGGGAGCGGAAGGAAATGCTGGAGGCTGCCGGGGTATCGGTCTACGGCAACGCTTACGAGCACGAGATCACCGCTGAGCTGCCCGCCCTGGGCGCGAACATCCGCGCGCCGTTGGAGGATCGGGACTGCCGGGTGATCGTGGACGTGGGCGGCAACGACACCGGCGCGCTGGTGCTGAACCAGTTCGGAAAGTACCTCGGCCCCGAGGAGGCGCTGTTCCTGATCGTGGTGAACGCCAATCGCCCCGAGACCCGGGACCTGGAGGGCGCGCTTGCCCACATGGAGGCTATCGAGGCCAAGACCGGGCGGCGGACGGACGGCGTGATCAACAACTGCCACCTGCTGCTGGAGACCCGGGCTTCGGATATCGAAAAGGGCCACCGGCTGTGCGAAGCATTCTGCCGCTGGACCGGTCGACTGCTCTGGTGCGACTGCTATCCCCGGGGCATCGTGCCGGCGGAAGCAATCGCGGGAAAATACGAGCACCTCATGCCGCTGGGCCTTTATATGCGGCCCAGCTGGATCGATAAATAAGGACCATGAAGGTCCTTCGCTTCGCTCAGGATGACACCGAAGCGAATTCTGTCATCCTGAGCGAAGCGAAGGATCTGAGCATATCACATCGGACAGCGAAACGATGTCTGATGCGGGCCTGGCGACAGGCAGACCACTAACAAGGGAGGCCAAGAGAGAATGGCAAAGAGGTTCAAGGTCGTCTTCGACCGGGAGCGCTGCAAGGGCTGCGAGCTGTGTAAGAGCTTCTGCCCGAAGCAGATCATCGAGATGGACACGCAGGTGAACGCCAAGGGCTACTGTCCGGCGAAGATCACCGAGCAGGAGCAGTGCATCGGCTGCCAGAGCTGTGCCACCGTGTGTCCAGACTGCGCGATCGAGATCTATCAGCTGGAGGAGGGGGAAGCATGAGCGAAAAGGTATTGATGAAGGGCAACGAGGCCTTCGCGGAGGCCGTCATTCGCGGCGGCGTGCGCTTTTACTTCGGCTATCCCATCACGCCCCAGAGCGAGATTCCCGAGTTCATGAGCCGCGAGCTGCCCAAGCGGGGCGGCAGGTTCCTCCAGGCTGAGAGCGAGCTGGGCGCCATCAACATGGCCTACGGCTGCGGCGCGGCCGGCGGCAACGGCTTTATATCCTCGTCCTCTCCGGGCATCGCCCTGATGCAGGAGGGCATGAGCTTCCTGTGCGGCGCCGAGGTGCCGGTGACGCTGTTGAACGTGTCCCGTGGAGGTCCGGGCATCGGCTCGATCCAGCCCGGTCAGGCCGACTACAACCAGGTCACCCGCGGCGGCGGCAACGGCGACTACCGCATCCCCGTGTTTGCCCCGGCGAGCATCCAGGAGGCCGTGGACATCCTCTACGAAGCCCCCGGCATCGCCGACAAGTACCGCAACCCCGTGATGGTGCTGGCGGACGGCCTGATGGGCCAGATGATGGAGCCCGTGGTGCTGCCCGAGCCCAAGCACGCCTACACCAGCGCGGAGATCGCCACGGCCAAGCCCTGGGCCATCTCCGGCAGCGAGAAGGGCGAGCGCAGCGTGGTCAAGAGCCTGCGGCTGCAGCCCGAGGTGCTGGAGGCCCACGTAGAGCACCTGTATGAAAAGTACGCCGAGATGGAGAAGGAACTGGAGCGCGTGGAGTGCGTTGACCTTGAGGATGCGGAGGTCGTGTTCGTGGCCTTCGGCACGATGGCGCGCCTGGCCCGCGAGGCCATGGAGCTGCTGGAGGCCCAGGGCATCAAGGCCGGCATGATCCGCCCCATCAGCCTGTGGCCCTATCCCTACAAGGCGTTCGACCAGATTTCGGACAAGACCAGGGCGGTCATATCCGTCGAACTGAGCATGGGCCAGATGCTCCAGGACATCAACCTGGGCGTGAAGGGCCGCGTGCCGGTGAAGCTGATCCACCGCGTCGGCGGCATGCTGCCCACGTCCCTGGAGGTCGTTGAAAAGACGAAGAAGATACTGGAGGAAGTGCGATGAAACCTGTATTTACCGTTACAAAAGGCATGCTGCCCGTCAGCACCAGCTATTGTCCCGGCTGCACCCACGGCGTCGCACACCGCATCATCATGGAGACGCTGGACGAGATGGGCCTGCTGGGCAAGACCATCGGCGTGGCTCCCATCGGCTGCTCCGTCGTGGCGCACCAGTTTATGAACGTGGATATGTGCGAGGCCGCCCACGGCCGCGCCCCGGCGGTGGCCTCCGGCATCCGCCGCGTCCACCCCGAGCGGGTCGTGTTCACCTACCAGGGCGACGGCGACCTGGCCTCCATCGGCATGGGCGAGATCGTCCACGCCGCTGCGAGGGGCGAGAAGTTCTCCACTTTCTTCATCAACAACGGCATTTACGGCATGACCGGCGGCCAGATGGCCCCGACCACGCTGATCGGCCAGCGCTCCACCACGTCGGTGGATGGCCGCACCCGCGAGCAGGCGGGCATGCCGCTGCGCATCTGCGAGCTGCTGGCCACGCTGGACGGCCCGGCCTACATCGAGCGCGTGTCCCTGGACACCCCGGCCCACATCCGCGCTGCCAAGAAGGCCGTGCGCAAGGCCTTTGAGTACCAGCTGGCCGGCAAGGGCTTCACCTTCGTCGAGCTGCTCTCCACCTGCCCCACCAACTGGGGCCTGACCCCCTACGAGGCCATGAAGCGCATGGGCAGCGAGGTGGCGGCCTATTATCCGCTGGGCGTTTACAAGGATACCGGGAAGGAGGCGGAGTGACATGGCGACCTATAAGCTGTTTTTTGCCGGTTCCGGCGGCCAGGGCGTGCTGACCATGGGCCAGATGCTGACTTATGCGGCCATGTACGCCGATATGAACGCCACGTGGCTGCCGTCCTATGGGCCAGAGATGCGAGGCGGCACCGCCAACTGCACCGTGGTCATCAGCCCGGACAAGCCCGTCAGCTGTCCGCTGATCTACGAAGCGGACGATGTGGTGGTCATGAACCTGCCCTCGCTGATCAAGTTTGAATCGCTGGTCAAGCCCGGCGGGAATCTGTTCATCAACAGCTCGATGATCGAGCAGAAGGCGACCCGGGACGACATCAACGTCTATTATGTCCCGGCCAACGACATCGCCATGAAGCTGGGCAACGCCCGCACGGCCAATGTTGTGATGCTGGGCGCGATGGTCCACGCAGCCCCGGTGGTGCCGGTGCAGATGATCTACAAGATCATGGAGAAGACATTCTCCGGCCGCAAGGCCCACCTGCTGGACATCAACAAGACCGCGTTCCACGCGTGGGAGAACCGGGAAAAATAATCGAAGGTGGTCATACAGAAAGATCCTTCGCTCCGCTCAGGATGACAAACGACGCAATACGGCCATCCTGAACGCAGTGGAGGATCTTTTTTCTATACGCTTGAAGGTGGTCAGTCGAATTCCACGACCCAATTCGGGTCCGACGCGGCCCGGAAGCACATCTTCACCTGTTCCATCGTGGTCTTGCCGGTGGCCAGCGGTTGGGGAATCTCTTCGGGGCCGAAGAAGCCGCAGCCGAGGGTTTCGATGTTCGGCACAAATTCCCCGGAGATGTATTCGCACAGCACGAAGACCTTGACGATATTATAGGGGAAGCGCACCTTACTCTCGTTGTGCCTGTGGTAATCGTGCAGCGCGATCAGGCGCGTCGCCCTGACGGCCATGCCGGCCTCCTCTTGGACCTCCTTGACGGTGTTCTCCCGGACGGTCTGGTTGTAATCCTGCCAGCCGCCGGGAAGGGCCCACTTGCCCTTGGCTTCCTGCACCATCAGCAGCTTCCCGTCGCGCATGACAGCGGCCCGGGTTTCAATTCGGGCGGTCTGGTAGCCGGTGCCCGCGCAGAACATGCCCCTGACCGTCTCTACCGGCATATCGACGACGGTCGCGGCCATCTGCGCCGAAATCTCCCTTATGCGCTGAAAGCGCTCAATGTCAAATTTATCCTTGCAGTAGGCCAGGGCACACTGGGACAGGTCCTGTAATTCCTTGGCCCACTCCAACCATTGGTTGTCGTTTTTCATGGTAAGGTTCCTCTCGTTGGTAACTGCACAGAATTATAAACGTCGGCGTGCCGCTTGTCAATGGCTGAACCGCGTCCTTTCATGAATCCGCGTTGACAGCCGCCAACGCCTGTGATAATATGTATTCAGTTAAAAAAGCATAAACGCAAAGGGGCGATACATATGGTACATTTCGTGGGCGCGGGCAGCGGCGCGGCGGACCTGATCACCGTGCGGGGAGCGCGGTTGCTCTCCGAGGCGGACGTGATCATCTGGGCGGGTTCGCTGGTGAACCCGGAGCTGCTGAACTACGCGAAGGCGGGCTGCGAAATCCACGACAGCGCGAAGCTGACGCTGGAGCAGGTCATTGAGATCATCCGAAAGGCCGAGGCTGCGGGCAAGATGACCGTGCGGCTACACACCGGCGATTCCAGCATCTACGGCGCGGTGCGGGAGCAGTTCGACGAATTGGAGAAGCTGGGCATCGAGTACGACGTCTGCCCCGGCGTCAGCGCCTTCTGTGGCGCGGCGGCGGCGCTGAAGGCCGAGTACACCCTGCCTGACGTTTCCCAGTCCGTCATCATCACCCGGGCGGCAGGCAGGACGCCGGTGCCGGAGCGGGAGAGCATACGCTCCTTCGCGCAACACCGGACCACGATGGTGCTGTTCCTGAGCACATCACTGGCGGAGAATGCCCAGAATGAGCTGATCGAGGGTGGCTATCCCCCCGAGACCCCCGCGGCCATCGTCTACAAGGCCACATGGCCGGACCAAAAGATATTCCGCTGCACCGTGGGCACACTGGGCGAAACCGTTCGGGCCAACGACCTGACCAAGACCTCGCTGCTGGTGATCGGTGACTTCCTGGGCCACGAATACGAGCGCTCGAAGCTCTACGACCCCGGTTTCACCACCGAGTTCCGGGAGGCCGAGAAGTGACAGGCGCCGTATTCGCCTTTACCGAAAGCGGGAAGGCCACAGCCCGACGGGTAATGGCGCAGCTGGCGGGCAGTATTGACCTTTATGCTCCGGCGCGACTGGCGGGGGAGGACTTTGAAGCCTATGATGGCAGTCTGCCAGGCTTTGTCAGCGGGCTGTTCGACCGGGACGCGCTGATCTTCGTGGGCGCGGCGGGGATCGCCCTGCGGGCTGTCGCGCCCCACGTGGCCAGCAAGAAGAGCGACCCGGCGGTTATCTGCCTGGACGAGGCGGCACGCTTCGTGATCCCGCTGCTATCCGGCCACATCGGCGGGGCGAATGCCCTGGCACGGCGACTGGCGGCGGCGTTGGATGCCACCCCGGTCATCACCACCGCCACCGACGTGAACGGCCGCTTCTCCGTAGATACCTGGGCTACCGAACATGGCATGGCCATCACCTCGATGGCGCTGGCGAAGCGGGTGTCGGCAGAGATACTGGTCCGGGACATCCCGTTGTGGTCGGATGCCATAAGGCCGGACAGGCTGGCCGATGGGCTGGTTTGGAGCGACGACGGCGAGCTGGGCGTGTGCGCGTCCATACACGATATAAAACCCTTCAAAGACACGCTGCTGCTGGTGCCCAGGGTGCTGCATATCGGCATCGGCTGCCGTCGGGGCACGCCCGCTGAGGCCATTGAAACGGCGATTCAGAAGGTATTGACGGAAAACAACCTGCGCCCCGAGGCCGTGGCGGGAGCCGCCAGCATCGACGTGAAATCGGACGAGGCGGGGTTGATCGAATGCTGCCGCAGTCGCGGATGGCCCGTGAAATTTTATTCAGCGGCCCAACTGAACGCCGTGCAGGGCAGCTTTTCAAAATCAGAATTTGTAAAGAATACCGTGGGCGTGGACAACGTCTGCGAGCGCGCCGCGGTGGTTTCAGGCGGTGAAATCATCGTCAAAAAGACGGCCCTGAACGGTGTGACCGTGGCCGTGGCGGAAGAGAAATGGGGGATTGAATTTGGCTAAGATTCGCGTGGTGGGCATCGGCCCCGGCGACTATCAGGAGATGACGATTCGGGCGGCGGACGCCTTGAACGCCTGCGACGTGATCGTGGGCTATCATGTTTACGTGGACCTGGTGAAGGACCACTTCCCGGACAAGGAGTTCCACACCACGCCCATGCGGCGGGAGGTGGACCGGTGCAAGATTGCCCTGGATCTGGCCCGGGAGGGGCGGGACGTGGCGATGATTTGCAGTGGCGACGCCGGGGTTTATGGCATGGCAGGACTGATCTATGAGCTGCGGGGCGAGGATACGTCCATCGATGTGGAGGTCGTGGGTGGCCTCACCGCGGCCATCTCCGGCGGGGCCCGGCTGGGCGCGCCGCTGACCCACGACTTTTGCGTCATCAGCCTCAGCGACCTGCTGACGCCCTGGGAGACCATCGAAAAGCGGCTGGAGTGCGCCGCGCTGGGTGACTTTGCCGTGGCGCTGTACAACCCCAGCAGCATGAAGCGCAGGGATTACCTGCAAAGGGCCTGCGACATACTGCTGCGCCACGCGAAGCCGGAGACGGTGTGCGGCGTGGTGAAGAACATCGGTCGCGAGGGCGAGGCAATCCAGATCATGACCCTCGCCGAGCTGCGGGATTACCAGGCAGACATGTTCACCACCGCCTTTATCGGCAATTCCCACACGAAGGTCATCGGCGGGCGGATGGTGACGCCCAGGGGGTATCGGGATGTCTGAGCTCTGCGTATTTGCGGGCACCTCGGAGGGACGCAGGCTGCTGGAATTCCTGGCGGGGCAGGCTGTAGGCGTGCTGGCCTGCGTGGCTACGGAATACGGCGAGGCCCTGGTGCCCCACGCGGACAATATTGAGGTCTCGGCCAAGCGGCTGGACGGTGCGTCCATGGAGACACTGTTCGCCGAACACTGCTTCGACCTGGTGATCGACGCCACCCATCCTTTCGCCACAGCGGTCTCGCAGAACATCGCCGGGGCCTGCTCCGATACCGGCACGGAATACCTGCGCCTGAACCGAAGCGACTCCGCGGCGGACGACGACGCCGTGATCGTGGATTCCATACAGGCCGCGGCGGAATTCCTTTCGACCCATCCCGGCAATGCCCTGTTGGCCACGGGCAGCAAGGAATTGAAGCCCTACACCGCCGTGCGGGACTGGCAGGCGCGTTTCTGGCCCCGGGTACTGCCCATGGCGTCCTCGCTGGAGGCCTGCGCCGCGGCGGGCTTTGCCCCGGCCCACATCATCGCCATGCAGGGCCCCTTTTCGGTGGAGATGAACGTGGCCACGCTGAAGGCCATTCGCGCCCGGTGGCTGGTGACAAAGGCCTCCGGCGACAGCGGCGGCTTTGCGGATAAGGTGGAGGCCGCGCGACAGGCCGGGGCGCGATGCGTGGTCATCGGCAAGCCTGCGCAGGCTCGGGGCATGGACTTCGCCGGCGTCGTGAACCTGCTGATGGAACGCTACAATCTGCCCGACACGCGGCAGATCGACATCGTGGGTATCGGAATGGGCTCCCCGGAAACCCTGACCCGGGAGGCAGCAGGTGCGCTGGACGCCTGCGACTGCATGATCGGGGCCAAGCGGATGCTGGAGGCCTCGGCGCGAAGCGGCGTGCCATGCTACGCCGAGATCGCCCCGGCAAAGATCGCCGAATGTATCGCGGCCCACCCGGAGCACCGGCGCGTCGCGGTGGTGATGTCCGGCGATTCCGGTTTTTTCAGCGGCACGAAGAAGTTGCTGCCACTGCTGGCGGGGCACGACGTGCGGGTGATCCCAGGCCTTTCTTCGATGCAAGTGCTCTGCGCGAGGCTGCAAACCAGCTGGGACGACGCCCGGGCGATATCGCTGCACGGGCGCGAGGGCTCGGTGGTGCCGGAGGTGTTGAAGCACCGCAAGGTTTTCGCCCTGACCGATGGCGCGGACGCCCTGAAGCGGGTGTGCGAGGACCTCGTTGACGCGGGACTGGGGAATGCCAAGGTGGCCGTGGGACAGCGGCTGTCTTATCCCGACGAGGCCATCATCCGAGGCACGGCGGTGGAGCTGGTCGATTCAGACGTCGCACCGCTGAGCGCGATGCTGATCGAACACCCCGCCGAGCCCCAACCGTTGCCAGTGGGCCTGCCTGACGGGGCGTTCATCCGCCAGCTGGGCGACAACGGCAAGGCGGTCCCCATGACCAAGAGCGAGGTCCGGGCGGTTTCCATATCCAAGCTGCGGCTGACCGAGAATGCCGTGGTCTGGGACGTGGGCGCGGGCACCGGATCGGTGTCGGTGGAGGCGGCGCTGCTGTGCCCCGCGGGGCACGTGTACGCCGTGGAGTGCCGGGAAGACGCCGCGGACCTGGCCGAGCGCAACAGGAAGCAGTTCGCCCTGCGCAACCTGACCGTGGTGCGGGGCATGGCCCCGGAGGCGCTGACTGGCCTGCCCGCGCCGACCCACGTGTTCATCGGCGGCAGCTCGGGCAACATGCGCGCCATCGTGGAGGCGGCCCTCGCGAAAAATCCTGAGGTTCGGGTGGTCGTGAACGCCATCGCGCTGGAGAGCGTGGGGGAAATCGCCGCTGTGATCGACGCGCTGGGCTTCGCGGACAGCGAGATCGTCCAGATGACCATCGCCCGCAGCCACAGGGTCGGGCGCTATAACATGATGAACGGCCTCAATCCCATATGGATCGCGGCTATGCAGCGAGGTGAAGCGGAATATGAAGATTGAACTGGAGCGCGTAGCGCCGATGGAGATCGAGGCGCGGAGCTTTGAAATCATCGAGAGCGAATTGCCCCATCCCATCGACCCGGCGTTGGCCCCCATCATCAAGCGTGTGATCCACACGACCGCCGATTTCGAATATGCCGACAGCCTGTGCTTTTCTGAAAACGTGGTGGAGGAGGCGCTGGCGGCGATCCAGGAGGGCGCTGTGATCGTTACCGATACCACCATGGCCATGTCGGGCATCAACAAGAAGGTCCTGGCGAAGCATGGCGGCGCGGCCAGATGCTTCATCGGCGATGCCGACGTGGCCGAAGCCGCAAAGGCCAACGGCACCACCCGGGCCGTGGCCAGCATGGAGAAGGCGGCGACCATCGACCGGCCCCTGATCTTCGCCATCGGAAACGCCCCCACGGCGCTGGTGCGCATCTACGAACTGATGGCCGAGGGCAAATTGAACCCCCGCCTGGTGATCGGCGTGCCCGTAGGCTTTGTGAACGTGGTGCAATCCAAGGAATTGATCATGACAGCCGATGTGCCTTACATCGTCGCCCGGGGCCGCAAGGGCGGCAGCAATGTGGCCGCGGCCATCTGTAACGCGCTGTTGTACATGTTGGGGAGATAGGGAACGATGGCGGCGTCCGTGCCGCCATGAACGCATCGAAGGAGTCAAAGAAAATGCTGCGCCACTATGTCACCAAAAACGGCAAGACCATGCGTTGCGGCTATACCACCGGTTCCTGCGCCGCCGGCGCTGCGGGTGCGGCGACGGAGATGCTGCTGACGGGCAAGGTCCTTGAGCGCCTGGACATGGACACCCCGAAGGGCATCCGTCTGAATTTGGACATACTGAACCCGGAGATCGGCGGGGACTATGCCCGCTGCGCCGTGCAGAAAGACAGCGGCGACGATCCGGACATCACCAATGGCATTCTGATCTATGCCACTGCAAAAAAAACCGCCGTCGGTATATCTATCGACGGCGGCGAGGGCGTGGGCCGCGTCACCAAGCCCGGCCTGGACCAGCCGGTGGGCGCGGCGGCCATCAATTCTGTGCCCCGCCAGATGATCGCGGAGCAGGTGCGCTTCGCCTGCGCGCGCTGTGGGTATGACGGTGGCATTGACATCAGCATTTCCATTCCCGAGGGCGCGGCGCTGGCGAAGAAGACCTTCAACCCCCGAATCGGCATCGAGGGGGGGTTGTCGGTGATCGGTACTACCGGCATCGTGGAGCCCATGTCCAACGCCGCGTTGGTGGACACCATACGGGTGGAGCTGAGCGTGCTGGCAGCCTCCGGAGCAAAGGACGTGCTGCTATGCCCTGGCAATTACGGGGAAACCTTCGCCCGGGAGCAGCTGGGCCTGTCGATGCAGCGGCAGGTGAGCACCAGCAATTTCATCGGCGAGGGCGTGCAGGCCGCGGTAGCTGCGGGTTTTGAGCGCATACTGCTGGTGGGGCACATCGGTAAGCTGGTGAAGCTGGGCATCGGCATGACCAATACCCACTCCCAGAACGGCGACGGCCGCATGGAAACGCTGATTGCCTGCGCGCTGGCATGTGGAGCTGACCTCGGTCTGTTGCGAACCATTCAGGGCTGCGTTACCACCGACGCCGCACTGGACGCCCTGGGAGCGGCGGGGCTGCTGCAACCGGTGATGGACCTGCTGGGCGGGCGCATACAGGCCACCCTGGAACGATGGGTGCCGACCAAGGTCGAAATTGGCTTCATCTGCTTCACCAATGCCGGACCCTGGCAAGGGGTGTTGGTGCAAAGTCAAAACGCCGACGCTTTGGCCAAAGCGTGGCGATGACGTATGGTGTGAATAAGCGAACCCCGGCGGGAATGCGTTCCAGCCGGGGTCCATGCGTTTTATGGAATCAATATCCGGAGTCCACGATCTGCCATTCGCCGCCGTCCACGCGGGCCACCCACCAACCGTAGTCCTCGTACTCGAAATCGGGGTCCAGGGCAAGCGCGTTGCCTTCGCCCTCCTCAGGGGTGTGGAAGTCGGTCTTGAACAGGGCGCACTCGGTGTAGTTCGTGTCCTCATGGCCGTTCAGCCAGTCCAGGTTCTCCTTGGTGCTGTTCTCGTCGCCGGCGTACCGGATGAGGCGCAGCTGGACGCCTTCCCAGGAGGCTATCTGCTCGCGGATCAGGTTCATGGCCGCGTTCAGGTCCTCCTCGAGGAACAGCACGGAATTGCCGAAGTTGACGCCGACGGGCGCGTCGATGCGCTGGAAGTTCATGGTGTTCTCGGCATCCTCCTCCCGCATCCAGGTCAGGATCATGTCCTCGGGATTGCCGGTGGTGTAGAACGCGCCGACCTGGCCGAAGGCGTTGGGCTCACCCAGCTCGGGCTCCTCGTCGGAATCGGTGATAGGCAGAACCCAGGTCTTGCCCTTGTCGTAGACGAAGCGTTCCGTCTCGCAGTCGAAGTAAATGGTGGTCTTGAACATGAAGCCGCCATGGCTCGTCGCGCCGTTGACATCCACGTCCCAGGCGCTGCCGCCCTCGTTCTTGGTGATGGTCATGAGCGCCATGCCGTCATCGCCGAGGTAATCGCCGATCAGGGCAGGATCGAACGTCTCAGGGGAGGGAGAGGCGGTGTAGGTGCCGCCGGTGACCTCGGTCACCTTGCCGTCCTTGACGGACAGGTCCCAGGTGCGGTATTCGTCGCAGGCGATGCCGTTGTAATAGTGGCGCACGCCCACGGAGACCTCGCCGTCCCCGGTGGGATCGTACTGGATGACGAATTCCTTGCCCTCCAGTTCGGCCTTGGCCAGCTTCACCACGGAATCGTCCTGGGCCATGTCGTCGGCCAGCCAGCCAAGATCGCCGTTCTCGTCGGGAATGCGGATGACATAGCTGCCGTCCACGATGTCGCACTTGATTTCGGCCTTGGCTTCCTCGGCCACCGCGGCCACGGAGCAGAGCAGCAGGGCTACGGCCAATATAATTGCAAACAGCTTCTTCATCATGGTTAACACCTCCATTATTTGTCAACGCCCCATGATTGTCGGGGCATTTGCGCCTGTTGACGGGGACAGTATACCCCGATACGTGTCACAGAAGCGTCACACGGGCGGTCATTGCTTCATCAGCCCGGCCCCGGCGTTCCAGGCCTTGCCTACCTGTTCGCCTGAGACGTAGTAGCCGTGCCGGAACTGGTCGAAGATCAGCGCCTCCAGCTTTCCGGGGTCCACCTTGCCCTTTTCGTCCAGCACCCGCTCTTCAGCGGCAGTGTTGATGATTTTGCCCACGATGGCGTAGAAGCTGTCGGTGCAGGTGACCTCGGCCAGCTCGCATTCCATGACCACGGGGAACTCCTCGATGATCGGGGCGTTGACGAACGCGCTCTTCACGGCGTGGTAGCCGGTGCGCTCAAACTTGTCGGTCATACTGTTGCCGGTGGCGATGCCAAAGAAATCGGCAACGTCCATGTGGGCCCGGTCGGCCAGGGCTACGGTGAAGGCCTTCGTCTTCAACAGGTTCTGGGTGGTCTTGTGGTCCTCGTCGATGAACAGGGCGATGCGGTCGCTGTTGCAGATCATGCCCCAGGCGGCGTTCATCACGTTCACCTTTCCGTTTTCGTCATAGGCGGCCACCATCAGCACCGGCATGGGATAGACGGCCTGCACAACGCCAAGGTTCTTCTTCATGGGATTCATCCTTTCTTATTTGATCCGAGTTCAATGTTATCACAAAATCCCTTGGAACACAAGGGCTGTAGGCGACGCAGCTTAACACAGCCGGCCCAAAAATATTGCATTTACATTTGCGCTGTGCTATAATAACCCCCGGGAGGGGATAACCTGTTAATGGTGTTATCCCGCATTTTGATGAAAAAACATGGAGGCGATGAATCATGAGCGCATTGACTGACCTGATTTTTGCCGGTTCCAACGCGGTTGCCGGCCTGACCGAGGGCGCGGTGAACGCCGCGATCGAAAAATACGGCGCGGATAAAAAGATAGCCTTCCCCGATACTGCCTATTTTTTCCCGACCATCTATGCCGCTACCGGCGTGAAGGTGGCCACCCTGGGTGACCTGCCCGCCTGCGTGGGCGTGCTGAAGAGCCTGATCACCAACAAGCCCGAGTTGGGCGACGCCCTGAACGCGGGCTTGGCCACTGCCGTGGGCGCGGAGATCATCGAGGGCCTGAAATATGTCGATGGCACCGATCCCTACGCCAACGAGTCCGGCATCGGCTTTGTGCCCGACCCCGTCATCCGCTCCCTGGGCGTACCACTTGTCACCGGCGATATCCCCGGCGTGGCCGTGGTGCTGGGCAAGGCGGACAACGCCGGGGACGTGGCGAAGGTGGTCAAGGACTACCAGTCCAAGGGCATCATGTCCTTCCTGATCGGCGATGTGATCGAGCAGTGCGCCGAAGCCGGCGTGAAGCTGGGTCTGGAATTCCGCGTGGTGCCCCTGGGCCACGACGTGACTGCCGTGATCCACGTGGTCACCGTCGCCGTGCGCGCGGCGCTGATCTTCGGCTCCCACAACCCCGGCGACCTCCCCGGGCTGTTGAACTATACCAAGGAGCGCGTGCCCGCCTTCGTGAACACCTTCGGGCCGCTGAACGAGGTGGTCGTCTCCGCCGGCGCGGGCGCCATCGCCCTGGGCTTCCCGGTGGTGGTGGACCAGGACATCGGCGATTTGCAGGTGCCCGGCGCGCTGGAGGCCGTCACCGACCACGACGAGACCGTCAAGCGTTCCCTGGAGCTGCGGGGCATCAAGATCAAGGTCACCGAGCTGCCCATCCCCGTGGCCTTCGCCTCGGCCTTCGAGGGTGAGATCATCCGCAAAAAGGACATGAAGGTAGAGTTCTACTCCGGCAAGAACGTGACCTGCGAGCTGGTCAAGATGCGGGATATGGACGCCGTGGAGGACCACAAGATTACCATCGACGGCCCTGACATCGACTCCGGCGCGGCGGAGTACCCGCTGGCCACCTACGTCGAGGTCGCCGGCGCGAAGATGCAGCCCGACTTTGAATCGGTCATCGAGCGCAAGATCCACGCCTGGTTCAATTACATGGAGGGCGTGATGCACACCGGCCAGCGCAACCAGTTCCGCATCCGCATCAGCACGGACGCCTATGACAAGGGCCTGCGGCTTAACCACTTCGGCGAAGTGCTGTACAATATGATCATGAACGAGTTCGACGCCGTGGTGGACAGATGCCAGGTGACGCTTGTCACCGACCCGGAGAAGGCGAAGAAGGTGCTGGACGAGCTGGCCATGCCCACCTACAACGCCCGCGATGACCGCCTGGCCAGCATGACTGACGAGTCGGTGGACACCTTCTTCACCTGTACGCTGTGCCAGAGCTTCGCCCCGGCCCACTGCTGCGTGGTGACGCCGGAGCGCCTGGGCCTGTGCGGCGCGGTGTCCTGGCTGGACGCCAAGGCCACCTTCCAGCTGAACCCCACCGGGCCCAGCCAGCCCATCGCCAAGGTCGGCTGTACCGACGAGCGTACCGGCCGCTATGACACCGTCAACGAGGCCGTCAATGCCGCCACCCACGGCGCGGTGGAGAATGTGACGCTGTATTCCATCATGGAGGACCCGATGACCTCCTGCGGCTGCTTCGAGTGCATCTGCGGCATCGAGCCCCTGTCCAACGGCGTCATCATATGCAACCGCGAGTATTCCGGCATGACGCCCACCGGCATGACCTTCGGCGAGCTGGCCTCCATGACCGGCGGCGGCGTGCAGACCCCCGGCTTCATGGGCCATGGACGGCACTTTATCGCTTCGAAGAAGTTCGCCTCCGCCGAGGGCGGCACCGAGCGCATCGTGTGGATGCCCAAGGAGCTGAAGGACGACGTGGCTGAGCGCCTGAACAAGACCGCGAAGGAGCTGTACGGCATAGACAACTACACCGACATGATCGCCGATGAGACCATCACCACCGACCCCGAGGAGCTGCTGAACTGGCTGACCGAAAAGGGCCACCCGGTGCTGGGGCTCGAACCGCTGATGTAAGCACCCCCCAAAACCTGGGACATCGGAGCCTGTTTGAAAGCAGCGACTGATGGCTTTTGTAACTCTCTCGAAAATCAGTGTGGAGAGTGGATAATTCTATTTCCGCCTTTGACATGCCGGTTATGAGCGAGCCAGCTAAACCCCGATGAATATCTCCCCGCCATGATCAATGGCGGGGATTGTCGTGTCAAACGTCGCATTGAGGATCTCGGGTTGAAGCACATTCACGGGAAGACCGGAAGCTGTGATCCTTCCATCCTTCATGGCATAAATGAAGTCGCAGTAGCGCGCCGCGAGGTTTAATTCGTGCAGTGTCATGATGACCATGCCGTCGAAGGCGCGCAGCGTTTCCATCAGTTCAAGGCGATAGCGAATATCAAGGTGGTTGGTGGGTTCGTCCAGTATGATGACCTCCGGTTCCTGGACGAGGCAGCGGGCGATCATAACCCGCTGCCGTTCGCCGCCGCTCAGGGTGTGGATGCGCCGTTTTCGCAAATCCCACAGCTGCGTCTGTCGAAGCACCTGTTCGGTGATCGCCTCGTCCTCCCGCCCATAGGGGACCATCACGCGCTTGTAGGGGTAACGGCCGGATTGCACGACTTCGGCGACGCGCAGGTCCGCTTCAGGATAGGACTGCATCATCACCGCCACGCGGCGGGCGTAATCCCTGGCGGCACAGCTTTCCAGGGCCTGCCCGTCCACCCGGATATGGCCATGTACGGGATATTGCCGGTAGATGTGCCGCAGCAGCGTGGTTTTGCCGCAGCCGTTGGGGCCGATGATGCCGTAGATGCGGTGGCCCTCGAATACCGCGCTGACGCCGTTCAGTATGCGTTTATTGCCCGCGGAAAAGCTGAGGTTGCTGACTTCAATGCGCATGGTACACCCTCCGTATCATCAGTATGAAAATGGGCGCGCCGATGAAAGCGGTCATCACGCCGATGGGCATCTCCTGGGGGGAGAAGGCCGTGCGGGCCACAGCGTCCGCAAGGGTCAAAAAGCAGCCGCCCGCCAGCGCGGAGGACAGCACCAGGTAGCGGTGGGAGGCGTCTACGGCTCGCCGCATGATGTGGGGGATGATGAGCCCCACGAAGCCCACCAGCCCTGAAACCGCCACCACCGCAGACACGGCGAAGGCCGAGACCAGGATCAGAACCAGCTGTATCGCCCGGAGATTCATGCCGGATTGCGCCGCCACGTCCTGTCCCATCAGCAGCAGGTCCAGCTCCTTTTCCAGGCACCGGCACAGGATCAGCAGGACGATCAGCGCAATCAGCGCGATTCTTACATCGCTCCAGTTACTGCCGGAGAAGGAACCCGTCAGCCAGTATTGCGCGGAACGGGCCTGGGCCTCGTTTCGGGAGCAGTAGATGATGAACGTGGTCGCCGCCTGGAAGAACGCCGATACGCCCATGCCCGTCAGCACCAGGCGGATGGGATTGGTGCTTCTGCCTTGCAGCGCCACCACCAGGGCGATGGCGGCGAAGCTGCCGATGAAGGCCGAAAACACCACGTGTCCCACGGGCAGGAAGGCGAACCACTGAAACACGATCGCCCCCGCCGCGCCGGCGCTGGCCCCGGAGGACACGCCCAGCACATAGGGCTCCGCCAGGGGATTGCCCGTGAGCGTCTGCATCAATATGCCCACGATGCTCAGCACCGCCCCGGCCAGTACGGTTAAACAAACGCGCGGCAAGCGCACCTGTACGACGAGGTTGTACAGGTTTTTGTTTTGCGCCTCGCGGCCCGTGACGAAGGCCCTCAGGCTGTCCAGCACCGTGCCGGAATCCAGGGATACCGATCCCCAGAACAACGCCGAAAAGGCCGTCGCGCACAGCAGCGCAAACAGCCCCAGGCATATCCATCGCTTGGTTGATTTATTCATTCTGACAGAAAGAAGCCCGCGGGGTGACTGAAAAAAAGGATTCTTCGACTCCGCTGGCGCTTCGCTCAGGATGACAAACAAAGCGTTGCGGTGTCATACTGGGCGGAGGCGCAGCCGCAGTCGAAGAATCCTCCTGAATCATTTAGTCAGCGGTGTTGCCGCGGGCCATAGGAATCGTTGTTATGCCGCCTTTTCCATGCTCGCGCCGTGAATCTCCTCGGCCAGGCGCACCAGCGCGTCCACGCTGCGCACGCCGGGGGTGATTTCGCTCAGGCGCACCCGCACGAAGTTGCCATTCTTCACGGCGTCCAAATCGGCCAGCGCGGGATTGGACTTGAGGTTTTCCACCTTGGCGTCGAAGTCGTCGGTGTTACGGATGGAGGTCGAGTAGTCGCAGATGATGATGTACTGGGGATTCTCAGCCAGCACGGTCTCCCAGCCGGCGTAGTCCCAGGTCTTGTCCACGCCCTTGCCGGACAGGATGTTGTTCGCGCCAATGAGCTTGAGCAGGTTGGTGGTGTAGCCTTCGAAGGCGGTATAGACCTGGTCGTCCTCATCGGTGGAATCGTAGATGAAGCAGGTCACCTCGTCAAGGCCCTCCAGCTTCGCCTGCACCTCGGCCAGCTTTTGCTTTTCGGCGGCCACGTAGGCCTCGGCGGCCTCCTGGGCGTCGAAGATCTTGCCGTACATCAGCAGATCGTCGAACAGGGTATCCAGCGTGGCGTCGGTACGCAGCATGGATTCCGGCACAAAGATGGGCACGTTCTGGGCCACGATGTCCTCGGCGGGGATGGCGCGCTGGGTGAAGGGCACGCCCCAGCCAGTGGTGAAGTCGGGCTCGGCAGCCATGAACACCTCGTAGGAGGGCCACTTTTCGGCCAGCACGGGCACCTTGGCGTATTCGTCGGCCAGGGATTCGTAGATTTCCTCCTCCAGGAAGGCGGTACCGGCCATCTTATCGGCCAGACCCAGGGCCAGCATCATCTCCGTGGTGGCCTGGGACATGGAAACGGCCTTTGCCGGGGCGGCTTCGACGCTGAAATCGTAGTCATTGCCGTTCAGGTTCTGGCTCCAGGTGACGGGGTACTGGCTCTCCGCCATCGCAACAGCGGACAGGGCCAGCAGGCAGACCAGCAGCAGGGAAACGAGTTTCTTCATGGGACACACTCCTTCTTCACCGGAAAGCGCGGTGATTGTAATGGAAAACTGCGCCCTGTACCCCTGCGGATACAGGCGCGGCGTTCGCGGATGTGTTCTGGCTCATGCGTCGTCGCTCGGCTTCGCCTTCCCAGTCCCTTTCGAACCAGTGACCGGCAGTGAACCTGCCATGAAGCCTCGCTCGGCAAATACAGCAACGCCCTTGCGCGGGATTTGCACCCGACTTCCTGGCGCGATGAAGCGCCATAATTCGCGTCAGCCATTCAGTTTTCAAATTCAGTATACAAATAATAAGAAGTTATGTCTATCAAACTTGTGTAAAGCTTGAAATTCAACGCCGGCTGAGGGTATCTATCGACAGACACAGCGAACCTCATGCAGCCGGTGGCAATCCAACCACGCTTTCGTAAATGCCTTCCCCACGCGGTCTTTTCTAATCATCATTCCTCAATCTGTCCGCCATGGTGCGGATCAGCGCTATATCCTCTTTGCAAAGACCAGTAATATCAATCGTCTCCTTTGCAGTCAACCCAAGTAAATAATCCGTTGTAACATGAAACACCTGAGACAGCTTTATCAAAACATCCGGTGATGGACTTCTCTCTTGCAATTCATAGAAAGAAATAACGGATTTGGTCACTCCGATCAGTTCACCCAACTGAGCCTGGGTCAGCTTTGCGTTCGTCCGCAACTCTTTCAGTTTCTTTCCAAAGTCCACTGATTCCACACTCCATTCCACATCCAGTATGTAATGGTTTATTATCATTTTGGTGGAATCCATTATTAATATAGTTGACTTTCGCCTATAATTCTGATACAATATCCTCAAAAATATACAGGGGGAAGGCATCATGAATACCCGGAGACTGTGGCGCGCGCTGTGCGCCACGTTGTTATGCGTTGCGCTGCTGTGCGGCATGGCCGTGGCGGAGGACGACATCGCGCTGGAAATCGACACCGCCAACTTCGCTGAAGAAGACGTAACGCTGGAGATGGACGAAAACCTGGACGTTGCCGTCGAGGACGCAGAAGACCTGAACCTCGGGCTTGACCTGTCCCTGGATGACGGTCTCGCGCTCATCGAGATCGCGCCGGAGGCTATCGACGGCGAGCCTGTGGTCCTGACCAACGAGGGCGAGGGCGAAGGTGAGGAGACCAGGACCAACGTGCCCCTGAAGGTCACGTACAACGGCCCGGTGCTGACCAAGACCTACGACCTGACCCGCAACGCCTTCGCGAGGACCTCCAGCGGCAGCTACACCTACCTGATAACCCCGCCAAAGGCTGCGGATTTCAGCGTTGAACCGGCGAACGACGCCGATCGTACATTCTTCGATGCCCACAGGGATGTCATGGTCAGGGTGACCAGGATCAAGTCCGTCGAGCAGTTCAGCGATTCCAACGTGGGCGACTATACCCTGAAGTTCACCTTCGGCCTGGAGGGCAACGACGCCCAGTATTACAACGCCCAGTCTGTGTCGGTGCCCGCGAAGATCGAGCGGCGCGAAGTGAAGATTACGCCCCGCGCGGGTCTGAGCAAGGTCTATGGCACGAAGGACCCGGCCTATCCGGATAATTCCTGGCTGTCCAACGATGAAAGCAGCCCGCTGCACCAGGATATCTCCGGCCAGCCCGGCTACGCCGTACCTGTGAATATGCAGGGCAATACCCTGGTCCTGACCCTGGACGATGGCTCCAAGACGACCCCGCCGGTCAAGTACCTGCTGGAGGAGGCCAAGAAGAACGGCACCAAGTTCTTCCCGAACGACGGATTTCTCTCCCGCGAATCCGGCGAGGACGTGGGCACGTACAGGATCACCATCGGCAAGATGGACTTCGGCAGCAACTTCAGGATCACACTGAACAGCGAGGTCTTCACCATCACACCCAAGAACCTCGCCGACGACAACATCAACGTGGACGCCATCGGCAACCAGACCTACACCGGCAAGGCCATCGAGCTGGACGAGAAGACACTGGTGGTGCGCTACGGCACCATGACCCTGAAGAAGGACACCGACTTCACCGTCAAATATGAGAACAACATCGAGGTCGGCACCGCGAAGGTGACGCTGACCGGCAAGGGCAATTACACCGGCACGCGGGAGGTGACCTTCACCATCATCAAGACCAGCGATGGCGGCAGCTCCGGTGGCGGCAGCTCCGGTGGCGGCAGCTCCGGCGGCGGCGGCAGCGGCAGCTCCGGCTGTGGTGTGGACGAGCTCAGCCCCAAGGGTACCCGCCTCACCAAGGTGAAAGGCGGCAGGAAGCAGATCCAGGTCAAGTGGAAAAAGGGGAAGAAGGTCACAGGCTACCAGATCGCCTACAGTCTGACCAAGGATTTCGCTATCTGGGAGGATAAGATCGTCCGGGACCCGAAGAAGACCAGCGTCACCATCAAGGGCCTGAAATCCAAGAAGACCTACTATGTCCGTATCCGCACCTACAAGCGCCTCAACGGAAAGCGTCACTGGTCCCCCTGGTCCGATTACAAGAAGGTCAAAACCAGATAGGCTGTACTACAACCATCGCCCTCCGGCCATGCTGGGGGGCGATTCGATGCAAAGAACAAGGCCTGCGGGTTCAAATCAGGTGTATTGAGAAGTGGTTGCGTGTGTTCCTGATATATGGACTGCGGCAACTATGATTGCCTGAATTGCGGGGTATTTCGTTGATGAAGCTTGTACCCAAAAAGGATAAGCCTCAAATGCCTTGTTTGCAGGTGTGTTGAGACATAATTTTCCTATTTGCTTTCAAAAGAGGATAGCAACAGATGCATATGCTCCATAGATGCTCTCTGGCCAATCTGTTAACAATCATCATCAGCATCTTGCCAATGGGATATCATTGCGGTATAATAGTAAGTACAAACTAACATATCCTTTGCCCATCACGTATATCAGCCGACGATGAATGGCTGTGGGATGGGCTTTGTCAGGGACAATGGTTAGAAAACTCTAATATAGGCTTGGGTATGCTCATCAATGCGTACGGCGCTGGGGGCGATACGGTAATCAACCTGCTCGCGTTGGCGATGGTTCCCCGCTCCGAACTGTATCATTTGATGAAATCGCATACATTACCGGGAGGCGATGGCATGGCCAGAAAGGATTCCGACAACCAAAAGCGCTCGATGAGCGCGATGTTTAAGGGCAGAGCGATCTTCAAGCCGCTGAACACCGGTCGCATCGACGATCGCGTCGCCTGCGTGCGGGAATGGGTGGCGAACATATTCTTCTACACGAAGAACGGCACGACGATCATGATTGACGCGGGTTACAATTATGCCCGCTTGCAGGAGAAGATGGGCTGGCTGGACATCGACCCGGCCTCCATCCGCCATATCCTGATCACCCACCAGGATACCGACCATGTGGGTGCGCTGGAACCGGACAGCGAGCGGCTGTTCCGGGACGCTACCGTATATATCGGCGAGATAGAAAACCGCTACCTGACCGGTGAGAGGCGGCGCAAGGTGATCCATGGGCTTTATAAGCTGCCCATGGTGAAGATGGACAATAAAAAAGTGCTCCTGAAGGACGGGGACGTGTTCAACATCGATGGCATCAAGGTCGAATGCCTTTTGGTGCCGGGCCACACCTGGGGACACATGGTCTACCTGGTCGACGACGAATACCTGTTTACCGGCGATACGATTTGGTTCGGCGTCGACGGCGGGTACAGCTTTATCAGCACCCTGGCCGAGGACAACAAGCTGGCCGTTCGCTCCCTTGAAAAGCTGGAGGGGAACCTTCGAGGCCGAAAGCGGCGCATCGCGGTGATCACCGGGCACACCGGCTGGACGGACGACCTGGACTTCGCCTTTGCGCACCGGACGGAGATATGCAAGCCATTCACAAAGAAGTACACCGACCCGACGGCGCCCTATGACGGCTATGTTGAAGACGACGACACCGAACAGACCGCGCGGACGCTGCGACTGAAAAAGAAGGACACTGTACGGTGACACCTGATGACAGCGCCCGGTATTGGCGATCCCGGGCGGGTCGGATTGGCAGACGGAAATCAAACCAGCGGGGGCGAGGATATGAAATTTACAGAGATGGGCAAGCCGGACGGGAGGACCATGCTGCTGCTTCCGGGCACGGCCTGCACCTGGGAGATCAATTTTCACACGGTCATCGACCGGTTGGCGGAGCGGTATCACCTGATCTGTGTCAATTACGACGGCTTCGACGATGAGAAGGCGTCGAAACCGTTTACGGACATGCTGACGGTGACAGGGAAGATCGAGGACTACATCATCCAGAACCACGGCGGGCACGTGGACGGGGCCTATGGCTCCTCGTTGGGCGGCAGCTTCGTGGGATTGCTGATTCAGCGACAGCGTATCCACATCGATCACGGCTTCATCGGCTCCTCCGACCTCGACCAGGGCAGCCCCTTCGTGGCCCGGATCATGACGGGAATTGTGGGCCGGTGGATCGCCGGCGCGGCCAAAAATGAAAAAAAGAAGCAAAAGCTCAAGGACATGCTGGTGAAGAATTTTGGCATGGACATGGACTCCGAGACCGACGCCTTCATGGACGAATTCGCTGGCAGCATGGTATCCCTGCATCCAAAGACTGTGGCGCGGGAGTTCTATTCGGACTACGTCACCCCGCTGGAGAACGGCATCCACGTGGACGGGACTACGGTACATATCATTTACGCCCTGAAGATGGGCCCGAAGTACGAAAAGCGCTACCTGCAACATTTCCGCAATCCTGATATCATTCCCTTCGATATGCAGCACGAGGCGTGGATCTTCCAGAGCCAGTGGACACAGCCGATACTCGACGCCATCGCGGAGCGGATGGAGTAGGGGAGGCACTACCGCATTGGCTTTGTGCGCAACAAGATCAGCCACGCGCAGGCAGAGGCGATGGGCAAAAGGGACGCTGTCGCATCGAGCAACAACGATAGCGCCGCCTTGACATGGATGAAGGGAGCCAAGACGCCTTCATAGAAAACGATGAAAAGAGACCATGGCGTAGGTGTGCGGCAAAACCCCGAATGTCGTTCTCATTGACGGCGCCGAGGTTCGCAGGGGCGCGGCGCAGATGAAATCTGAAAGGCTCAGAAAAAACATGGACGCCACATCCGGCGCCCATTGGGAGGTGCAAAGCAGGCACCCGCGGCAAGAGACGGGTGCCTGATTATACTGATTGTGTCAAGGTCAGAGGCGCTCCGCAGTTGCCATTCATAGGGTGAGGCCGATGTACGGTTTCTTTTTTACGTTTTGCCGAGTAAATTAACCCCTTTTGCATTGACGCGCAGATGCTATACAATTATAATCATTTGGAGAAATAATGGATATTGGGGTATCGCATTCATGCAAAGGCCCGCATGGATGCTGCAAAGGAGGTGGGGAAGCCCCTGCGATCCTGGCGTAAACATACAGTTCAACACAATCATCACATTGAAGAAAAGGAGTATTACATATGAGCATTTTGAGCATTATACTGGGCGTTCTTCAGATCATCGGCGGCGTTTGCTGCATGATCACCCCCTTCGCGACCTTCCTGTCCGCCGGTTTCATGATCGCCATCGCGATGTTCATCTATGGCATCTTCGGCGTCGTGCGCTTCTTCAGGAAGGAGTCCGGTGCCCTGGAGCTGATCTCCAGCATCCTGGCCATCCTCGTGGGCGTGATCGCCGTCGTTCGTCCCGGCAGCACCCTTGTCATCGACGGCTTTGTTCTCAACATGGTTTCCGCGTGGCTGCTGGTCAAGGGCCTTATCGACATCATCGTTTCCATCCAGGTGAGGAATCAAATCAAAGGCTGGGGATGGGGCATCGCCGCTGGCGTTCTGAGCATCATTGCCGGCGTGCTGTCCTTCCTGAATCCCACGATCACTGCCCTGACGGTGGGCGTGCTGATGGGCTTGTACTTTGTGGAGAGCGGCATCGACATGATCGTGTTCGGCACTGCACTGCGCGCCCTTGAGCGCTGATCCGCCGAAGCGGGTTTATTCCTCAACTGCATCTCCAGAGAGAGCGGTCAATCGCCCGACCATAGCGCCGGGCGATTGGCATTTTTGTACAACGAAAACCCCCGCATCGTGCGGGGGTTCCAAAAAGCTTATAGCTATGAGTCCATTCGTCCAACCCTGTGCTAAAATGGAAGAGGTCTGCCA
>CADBVG010000008.1 GCA_902798105.1 uncultured Eubacteriales bacterium | reverse complement strand
CGCCCACTGCATGACCTCTTCGCCGTCGGCCTCCGCAGGCCCGATGTTCACGTCGATGTAATTCGCGCCGGCCGCCAGCTGCTGCTCACAGCGCTGGATAATCGGCTCCGGGTCACGCTCCGCAAACGCCTTGCGGATGGACGGGGCGGTGACGGAGATGCGCTCGCCGATGGTGATGAATTTTGCCATGTTATTGTCCTCCCAACTAATTTCTTATTCAAACCGGGCCGGTACGGCATTGCCATACCGGCCATATAAACCATTAAGCGGTGTAATCCTTGATGAACTTGACCAGCTGAACCGCTTCCATGGGGCCGACCACCACGTTCCAGCCGGGCAGCTTGGCCTCGATCTCGCCCTTCATGACAGCGACCTTGCCGGGGATGATGAGCGTGCGGGACTTGATCTTGTTCTCGATGTCGTTCTCGTCAAAGAACTTTTTGATGGTGCCGGCGGAGAACTTGCCCGCGGCCCACGCCGTCAGGACGGACATGCCGCTGGCGTCGGTGATCAGCAGGTTGACCGGGCACTTGGACCGCTCGTACTCGCCGGAGACCAGGAAGTAGGTCAGCGCGAAGTCGACGGTCAGGGAGCAGACGGAGTTCTCGTCCGCGCCGTTCAGGGCGTAGATGCCGGGCTCCACCTTCATGGGCTTCTGGGGATCGGTGAAGATGTTCTGGCGCAGGCCGTACAGCGCCAGCGCCTCGGCATAGGTCATGTTCTCCATGACGATGATGGAGCCGTAGCGCAGGGTGAAGGCGGCGGCCAGGGCGGTCTGCATGTGCAAGTCGCCTTCGGCGATCTTCGCCAGGTTCACGATGGAGGGATAGCCCAGGGTGCGGTCCTGATCCTTCAGGTTGCCGCGGCGCACCATCACGGCGTTGGCGAAGGTCTGCTTCGCGTCGGCACCGGTGCAGTCGATGATCAGGTTCTTGTTGCCCTTGCCCTCGAGGGCCTTGATGTTGTCGTAGATCTCGGAGATATCCGCGCCGGTCACGCCCAGGGTGACGCCCGCGGCGGTGGCGGCGGCGTTCATGGCGTCCAGGTTGTCCTTGCTGGCGCCGTTGAGTATGGGCTTGGCAGCCTTGCAGGCGTCAAGCGCGGCCTTGGCCACGTCGGCGTCCGCGCAGTTCAGCACCAGGGCGCGCTCTGCGGCCATGGCCTTGTTGACCAGCGCCACATAGGCGTCCGCGCCGTTGCCAGCGTAATCCAGATACAGGAACTCCACGTACTCGCGCTCGCCGATGCGCTCGTAATCGACCTTCTTGATCTCGGCGATCTTGGCGTCGATATCGGCCTCGCTCATGCTGGAGCACAGGGTGACGGCGTACAGGTTGCGGTTCACCAGGGTCTTCTCGTGGCGGAACAGCACGGTCTCGCCGCCCAGCTTGTGTTCGGTGGCGCCGGCGCCGACGGTGATGGTCTTCATCAGGGGCGCGGTAGCCTCGGACAGGGACGCCAGGGCGTCAGCGGACATGTGGGGGCACTTTTCAATCGGCACCGCACCGGAGGCGACCTTCATCGCGAACGCCATGCAGGTGGGGCTGCCGCATTCCTTACAGTTCTTCTTGGGGGTCAGCTTAAAAATGTCAAGACCTTTCAGAGCCATGGTTAATATCCTCCTTCCCCGCTCACATCAGGCTGTCGATAAACTTGGCGATGGTGGCGACAGCGGCAGGGTGCTTCATGATGACCATATCGGAACCGCCCACCAGGCAGGCAGAAGCGGTGCACACTTCCATCTCAATGCCGCGCTCGTCAAGGGGACCCCATTCCGGGGATTCCTCTTCGGGGGACATGGATTCCTTGACGCTCCAAGTCTCGGGAGAGATGGGGGTCACGATGGGCATCTGAAGCTGCGCGTCGCTCTGGGCCAGAGCGGCGGCCTTCACGCGATCCAGCGTGGAGGAGAGGTATTCAAAGCCATAGCCGGCGGCGGAGGAGCCCACGTTCATGCAGATGCTCTGCGCGGGCACGCCCAGCTGGGAAAGCAGCACGTTCAGCTGCTTGGCCAGGTTGATGTCCACGGCGGATTCCGCGCCGACCTTCTGGTTGTAGGCCAGGCCCGCGGACGCGCCGACGGTCTTGTAGTTTTCTTCGCGGGAAGAGAGCACCAGGATGTTCTTGCCCTGCAGCGCCTCGGAAATGGCGGAGAACAGCTCGGCGTCCTTTTCGATGTTCTTGCAGCCCATCACCAGGATCGGCATGGAAACCGCGTCCGCGACCGCCTTGGCGAGGGCCACGCAATCCTCAACGGAGGTGTTGTCGCCGTTGGGATCGGCGCTCTCGAAGTGCAGACAGATGGCGGAAGCGCCCTCCATCGTCTCGGCCTTTTTGGCCATGTCCACGACGCTCTCACAGCCCGCGTAGAAATCAAGCAGGCCAGGAGAGACGATGCCTTCGAGACCCTTGTCGGAGATTTCGATGGCGATCTTGGGCTTGTTCTCAATGGGTGCGTCGAAGGTGTAGAAGGGCAGCACGTTCTCGCCGCCGATCACGATGCTCTTGTCCCCTGTGCCGAGGGTGACGGCATTGATCCTGGCCGTAAACGCCTGCTTTTTCGGAGTGAAAGCCATGTTGTATTCCCCCTGTTTGTCGTTGTCGATCGGAATGCGTGGTACGCGCACACCTTAGAGTTGCAAAGTGTCCATGATTGATTTCAGCGCGACCTTCACCGGGGCGTCATCTGGTACTTTGGCGCTGGGCTTGCCCTCGCAGTCGAACTCGTAGACGAGGTCATCCTGCGGCAGCACGCCCACCAGGTCCAGGCCGTGTTTCTCAATCTCTTCCTTAACCCCGTCGTTCAGGCGTCCGCCCGGCGCGCGGTTAACGATCAGTTTCATGACGCCGGGCTTCAGCTCCAGCGCGTCCACCATTTCGGCGATGCGCGCGGCGGCCTGTATGCCCCGGCGGGAGCAGTCGCTGACCAGCAGCAGGGTATCGACGTGGGGCAGCGTGCCCCGGGCGATGTGCTCAAGGCCGGCCTCGTTGTCGATCACCATGTACTTGTAGCGACCATAGTACTTGTCGATCTGAGTCTTCAATACGCCGTTGACATAGCAATAGCAGCCCTTGCCCTCGGTGCGGCCCATGACCAGCATGTCATAGTCGTCCTCCTCGATCAGGGCTTCGTTGAACTTGTATTCGGCGTACTCCTGCTTGGTCATGCCCTTGGGTATGGGGCTGACGGGCAGTAGCTCAGCGTGGGCCATCTCCTCGCGGATGCTGCCCAAAGTGGTATCCACGTCGACGCCAAGCACCTCGTTGAGGTTGGAATTGGCGTCGGCGTCCACCACCAGAAGGGGACCCTTCCCCTTCTGACAGAGGCTCTCGATGATCATGCCGCAGGTGGTCGTCTTGCCGACGCCCCCCTTGCCGGCCACAGCGATGACATGTGTTGACATTGTTTCTCCCAATCAGATCAGGTCGACGATGCCGGACTCCTTCACCAGCCGGGTGACATCCTCGTACTTGTTCAGCGCGTACAGATGAATGCCGTCGATGCCGCAGGCCCTGTACTCGTCGATCAGGCGGATGGTGTATGCCATGCCGGCCTCCTTGAAGGCAGCCTTCTTGGCGGCGATGGATTCCTCGCTCTCACCGGGGGCGAAGGGGTTCGGGAAGATCCAGTGCTTGGAGATGATCTCGGCAAGCTCGCGCGGCATCACGCAGCCGTTGCGGCTGAGGGCCATGTTGATGGTGGCGGCGATATCCAGCACCGGCATGATACCCACGTCAACGGGCATGTACACGCCCGCGGCGCGGATGGCGTCCAGCCACCAGCGGAACTGGTCCATGTCCCAGCACAGCTGGGTCATGATGTAGTCGGCGCCCTCGTCCTGCTTCTGCTTCAGGAAGGAGATGTCCGCCTCGATGCTGCGGCAGGCGATGTGGCCTTCCGGCGAGCCGGCCACGGCGATGGTGAACTGGTCGCCGAAGGTCTTGCGGGTGAACTTTACAAGCTCCGTGGCATAGTGCAGGTCGCCGCCGGTGCCCGTCCATCCGAAGGGAATATCGCCGCGCAGGGCCAGCATGTGGTTGATGCCATGGTCCAGGTAGGTTTGCAGCTGATCCTTGATACCCTCCTTCGTGTTGGCCACGCAGGTGAAGTGGGTCACGGGGATGCTCTTGCCGTCCTTCTGGATCTTGTCCAGCACCTCCAGGTTCTTGCCCACGTTGGTGCCGCCCGCGCCGTAGGTGCAGGAGATGTAGTCCGGGTTCAATTCATACAGGTGGTCCAGCACGCCGCCCTCGCCGCAAAGCTTGGCCATGCCGGCGTCGGTCTTCGGCGGAAACACCTCAAACGAAAACGCCATACGGTCCTTCAAGATATCTGCTACGCTCATTTCAGTCCTCCAACTGCAATTGACTGGCATGTACATCGCTGCTGGTGAGACAGGACATACACATGCTTTGTTATCATATCACAAACCCGCGAAATAGGCAAGTGTCTGAGCAAAATATTATGACATAATTTTAACTAAATTAATGTGAAAAGGAACTTTTGCCGCAGGCCGTGGCTGCTGGCGAAGATGGTGAGGTTTTCACCGTCCACCCGTTCCACGCTCAGCTCGTCCACCTCGCCCTTCAACAAGGCGCGGACATAGGCCTCCGGATCGTCGGTTTCGATCTCGTCAAAGAACACGTCGCGCATCTGGTTGCCTGAGCAGCTGTTCTGGATCTCCCGCACCACTTCATATTCAGCCATCCGGGTCACTCCCTTGCAAACCGCGGACAGGCCACGAGCCGGAAAGACCGGTCGCGCCTGTCCGCGGCAATGTCGAATTTTGGAATCAGGCGATGGCCTTTGGCCGGACCACCACGGTGCCCCCGGTGAGATCGGCGGAGGCGATTTCGCCCTCGATCCGCTCCTCGCGGCCCATGATATCGGTCAGGGTCACCACGCCGCCCTTGCACTCAATCAGCATGACGTTTTTCAGCACCTCGTTCTCCGGGCGCTTCTCAATCTTGTATACCGTGGAAAGACACATATTGATCTCCTTTCTGATCAGGCCTTGGGCACGTTCAGCGCCGCCAGCACGGTAGACAGGCGCATATTGCCCTTTTCAAAGTCAGACACTGCCTGCATCACCTGCTCGAAGGCGGTGGCGTCGCCCAGGTCCTTCAGACGGCCCGCCAGCTGGGCCAGCTCGTTGGCGTGGGCCGTGTTGTGGTTGACCATGTACTGCATCAGCGCCACCACCTCGGCCCTGGGGTCCATGTCGCAGCTCTTGCAATCGGAATTGCAGCCCGCCGCGCCGGGACAGCCGTGGGAATGCCCGTGGTCGTGGCCATGCTCGTGGGCATGCTCATGGGTGTGCTCGTGGCCATGAGGATGGTCGTGCACATGCTCGTGGGGATGGGTGTGGGTGGTGCCGTCGGCATGGGTGTGCTCGTGGCTGTGCTCATGGGTGTGGACATGGCTGTGGCCACCGTCGTGGGAATGCTCGTGGTCCGCGCCGCCCATGTGGGGATGGGCGGCATCATGGCCGTGGTGGTCGTGCTCGTCGTGGCTGTGGGGAATGCCGTGCTCGTGCATATACTCGTGATCGTGCTCGTGATCCATGTTCAGTCTCCTTTTCAAGCTGGGTTTTCCGTTTCATAGATTATACAACAGGCCGTGGCATTTGTCAAAGCCGGGATTGGCCTTATGGCAAGTATCCCCCACCCCGGGTTTCCAATCAGAAATTTGTCCATTTTTAACCTGTGCCCGCTGGCCCGCGATTGCATACAGAGGGCATTTGGGTTAGAATAGCTGTGAGGTGAGACACCAATGGACCAGGAAAAGAAAAACGCCGCGGATATTGGCCATCGGCCCGAAATCCACGACCACGAATATATGCACGCCCATGGCATTCCCCACAGCCACGAGCACCACGATCATGACCACAACCATGAGCACCACGATCACAACCACGCCCATGGCCATACCCACAGCCACGAGCACACCAAGGCGGTGCTGAACCGGCTGTCCAGGGCCATCGGCCACCTGCAATCGGTGCGCAATATGGTTGAAGAGGGTCGGGACTGCTCTGAGGTGCTGATCCAGATCGCGGCGGTGCGCTCAGCCATCGACAACACCGGCAAGCTGATATTGCAGGACCACCTGAAGCACTGCATCGTGGATGCCGCCGCGGAGGGCGACCAGCAGGCCATCGACGACCTGTGCCTGGCCATCGACAAGTACATGAAATGAGAATAACAAAGTCCTTCGCTCCGCTCAGGATGACATTGTAGCGCCACGGTGTCATCCCGAGCGGAGCGAAGGATCTTTTTTATCTGTCGCTGAACGATTTCAGCTTCGGCACGGCCCGGTCCCCGTCCAATACCAGCTCGGCATACCGCCCATCCATCAGCGCCCCGGGGTTGAGCAGCAGCACGCCGCCCATCCACTCCACACAGGGTCGGTGGGTGTGGCCAAACAGTGCGATGGTGGCCTGCTGGTCCTCGGCGTAGTAGGAGAGCCGGTCGTAGCCGTACTTCACATCCTGCAAATGGCCGTGCACCGCCAGCAGCCGGTGGGGACCGAAGGACGCCCGGGCCATGCGGGGCAGGTCGGAAAACATGTCGCAGTTCCCGGCGACGGCGATCAGGGGCGTGTCCAGCCGCTTTTGAAGCCAGCGGGCGTCGGAATCGTAGTCGCCCAGGTGGAAAACCGCGTCGTACTTCTCCTTCTTGCACAGCTTCAGATAGCGCTCCAGCCAGACGCCGTGGTCGTGGCTGTCGGAGACGATACCCAGCCGGGTCATGCCTCCGCCTCCAGCGCGGCGATCAGCTTCTGTATGGCCCTTGCCCGGTGAGAGACGCCGTTCTTGGCCTGGGGATCGGCTTCGGCGAAGGTGACGCCCAGGTCGTCGGACAGGAACAGGGGGTCATAGCCAAAGCCGCCCGTGCCCCGGTATTCACCGATGATCTCGCCCTCACAGCGGCCATAGACGATGACCGGCTCCCGCCCCGGGCGGCACAGCGCCAGTGCCGCGCCGTAGTGGGCCCTGTGGGGCGCGGGCTTGTCGGACAGCTCCTTCAGCAGCAGCTGGTTGTTGGCCTCATCGTCACCGTGCACGCCACAGTAGCGGGCAGAATGCACGCCGGGGCGTCCCCCCAGCTGGTCCACGCACAGCCCGGAATCGTCGGCCAGCGTGGCGCAGTTGCATATTTCCATCAGCGCCCTGGCCTTGATCAGCGCGTTCTCCTCGAAGGTCTCCCCCGTCTCCTCCACGTCGGCCTCCACGCCCATCTCCCGCATGGAACGAACGTCGAAGCGGTCGCCCAGCATCTGCTTGAGCTCCTTCAGCTTGCCGAAGTTGTTGCTGGCCAGCACCAGGAGCGGTTTTTTGCAGATGACTTCTGCGCGGTTGCCCAGGGCTTCCCGCTGGGCCTGCATCAGTTCAAGGCAGCCCTTCTCGCCCAGGGCCAGCAGCCGGTCCAGCTCGGCGCGCGTATAGCAGCGGCCCTCGCCGGTGCCCTGCACCTCGACGAAGCCCAGGTTGCCCTTGCCGTCCCGGGTCATGACGATGTTCATGTCCACCTGGGCGCGGCTGTCCTGGGCGTATTCCAGGTCAAGGGTGCAGACATCGTCGATGACGCCCGCGGATACCGCCGCCACCTGGCGTATGATGGGCGAATCCACCAGCGCGCCCTGCTGCATCAGCTTGTCCACGGCGATGCACAGCGCAACGAAGGCCCCGGTGATGGACGCCGTGCGGGTGCCGCCGTCGGCCTGGATCACGTCGCAGTCGATGTAGATCGTGCGCTCGCCCAGGCGGGTCAGGTCGCAGGCGGCGCGCAGGGAACGGCCGATCAGGCGCTGGATCTCCACGCCCCGACCGTCCTTCTTCACGCCGTCCCGCTGCTTGCGCTGTGGCGTGGAGCCGGGCAGCATGGCGTATTCCGCCGTCAGCCAGCCCTTCCCCCTGCCCCGCAGGAACGGAGGCACGCCGTCCTGTACCGAGGCGGTACAGATCACCTTCGTTCTTCCGCAGCAGATCAGCACGGAGCCCGCGGCCATCTCGGTATAATCCGGCAGTATGCGCACCATGCGCAGCTCGTCCGGGGCGCGATCAATTGTATTCATGTCTGTAAGCCTCCTGTAGCTTTGGTTATGGAAATACCGCGCAATTAAGGTGGTCAGCTGGCGAGTGTTTCGAAGGTTTACTGGCGGTAAATCGAGAAATCTGCAAGCAGCAGATGTCGGAAAAGGCACCGCCAGATGTGCCGCCGTATTGTGCGGTATTTCCTTATATCAATCAATGCAGCGGCGGCATCCGAGCCGGTATTATGGCGGCGCAGGCGCCGTCGCCACATGCCGTCTGTGTATGGCGGCACGGGCGCCGCCGCTACATCTTATCCGATATCAATCGAAATCGAACAGCATCGCGGACTGGGTCTGGATGTAGTCGTAGACGATGGAATCGGCCACGTTCATGAAGCTGGGTACGCCCAGCTCTCCGGCTGAGGCGTCGTATTTCTTGCCGTCAACGTAGATCTCCACCGAGTCAATACCGTCGAACTGGGTGCAGGTCAGCACCAGGGCCTTCAGCGCCATGCGACCGCCGTCGGAATTCTGCACCAGGTTCACGAACTCTGATGTAAAGTTCAGCTTCGCCACGCCGTTTTCCACTTTCACGTCGATCAAGCCGCAGCCCGCGGGCACCACATTTTCCAGCATCTCCGCGTTGTTCGGGCCCTTCGCAAGCTCCAGCACGGCGGTGTTCACGTCCGGCCTGGAATGGACCATGCGCGTCACGGGCACGATCACCGCGCCGGAATCCCCGGGGAAGAACAGCGTGACCGGCTGGACGGTCGCGTCCGCCATGGTGGGCTCGACGCTCTCCAGGTTGATGTCGCCCCTTGTGAACGTGCCGCCCACCGAAGTGCCGTGGGGCAGCTTCTCCCGCTTCTTGCCGTCGATCAGGAATTCCACCTTCTCCACGCTGTCAAACTCGGTCAGGGTCTGCACGATGGCGTTGACCATGTTGCTCTCCGCCGCGGCGTCGGCCATGTCCAGCACCTCCTTGCTCAGGTCGATGCGGGCCAGTCCGTGGGAGATATCCAGGTCGATCTTCGTGTTCTCCGGCAGCACCGTCCGAAGTCCCAGCCGCGCCGCCTGCATGTCGTTGCCCACGCTCTGCACCATCATGTTCAGCGTCGCCTTGGCAATGCCGTCCTCCATGGGCACGGAGCACATCACCGGCACCAGGTAGCCGTAATTGTCCTGGTAGTAGACGATGGTGGAGGTTTTGGAGGCTCCACCGGCCTGGGCCGCGCCCGACGATTCGGCGCTGGTCTGCGTGTCCAGGGGCTGTGGGGATGCCTCGGGCCGGACGCCCTGCGAGGGCTCCGAACCCTGCGAGGGCTCCGAACCCTGCGTGGATTGCGGATCCTGGGTAGGCGTCGTCGCGGTGTCGGGCGCTGTACTCTGCCCGGCAGGCCTGCCCCAAAGCGACCACGTGCTGGCCAGCGCCACGGCAACGACCAGCAGCGCCAGCGCAAGCAGGTATACCCTGCGCTGATTTCCCGAAAACTTCATCTGGAACCCTCCTTGCGTCATCCGTTTCGGTTCAATCTATTCCGGCCCGCCAGGAGGTATGCCAGGCGAATATAGTGTACCACAAATGTTGTGGTTGCGCAATCCACCCAAATGGTTTATAATGGTCCCAATTACAAGGAAACGCAGTTTGGAGGAACAGATATGCCCTTTGACGGACTGACCCTCAGCCTGGTGGCCCGGGAGCTGGACAAGGCGCTGACCGGCGGCCGGGTGAACAAGATCATACAACCCGAGCGGGACGAAATCATACTCACCATTCGCAACGGGGGCGAAAACTGCCAGCTGCTGCTGTCGGCCACGGCCAATTGCGCCCGGGCCCACCTGACCACCACCCGAAAGAACAACCCGCTGGAGCCCCCGGCGCTGTGTATGCTGATGCGCAAGCACATCACCGGCGGAAAGGTCAGCGGCATACGGGCGTTGGAGTGCGACCGCATCCTCGAGGTGGAAATCGAACACTTCGACGAGCTGGGCGACACCGCCCGCAAGCGCATCATCTGCGAATTCATGGGCAAGCACTCCAACATCATATTTGTGGGAGGCGACGGCCGCATCATCGACAGCGCCCGCCGGGTAAACGAAATGATCTCCTCGGTGCGCGAGGTGCTGCCGGGGCTGCGCTACGAGCTGCCCCCCGCCCACGGCAAGCTGCCCTATGACAGCGTCACGCCGGATGCGCTGTACCACGCCATGGCGGGTATGAACGGCCCGCTGCACAAGCTGATCGCCCAGTGCGTCAGCGGCATGTCCGCCCAGACGGCCCGGGAGCTGGCCTTCCGCGCCACGGGCAGCGAGGATGCCCACTCCGACGAAATCGACCTGCGCGCCGCCTGCGAAAGCGTGGCAAACAGCCTGGCTTCGATCCCGGCGCACATCGCCCCGGCGATACTGTACAATGACGACGGCGCGCCGGTGGACGTGGCGGCCTTCCCCTACGCTTCCCGGGCTTATCTCAAAGCGCAGCCCTACCCTACGATCAGCGCGGCTTTGGACGATTTCTACCGCGGCAGGGACATGGCCGAGCGCATCAAGCAAAAGAGCGCCGCGCTGCACCGCACCCTGAAGAAAAATGTTGAGCGCTGCGAGCGCAAGCTGGCGCTGCAGAACGAGGCGCTGCTGGGCAGCCAGCGCATGGAGGAATACCGCCTGAAGGGCGAGCTGCTCACCGCGAACCTGCACCTGGCCCAAAAGGGCGCGAAATCGGTGGAGGTGCCCAACTATTATGAGGAAGGCATGCCCATGCTGAAGGTAGAGCTGGACGAGCGGCTGTCCCCCGGGCAGAATGCCCAGCGCTACTTCAAGCTGTACCAGAAAGCCCGCAACGCCCAGACCCTGGCCGCGGAGCAGATCGAGAAGACCACGGCGGAGCTGAACTACCTGGAGGGCCAGCTGGACAACCTGGAAAAGTGCCAGGAGGAGGCGGAGCTGGCCGAGCTTCGCCAGGAGCTGGAGCGCTTCGGCTACGTCCGGGCGAACCGCAACCGCCGACAGCTGAAGCAGCTGCCCCCCTCCAAGCCCATGCGCTTTACCGCGCCGTCGGGTCGCGTGGTGCTGGTAGGCAAGAACAACCTGCAAAACGACAAGCTGACCGGCACAGCCCAGCCCAACGAAGTCTGGCTGCACGCCAAGGACATGCCCGGCTCCCACGTGATCATCGTCGGCGAGGAACCGGACGACGCCACCATACTCTATGCCGCCCGGCTGGCGGCGCTGTATTCCAAGGGGCGCACCAGCTCCCGCGTGCCGGTGGACTACACCCTGCGCCGCTACGTCAAGAAGCCGGGCGGGGCGAAGCCGGGATTCGTGATCTACACCAACCAGCACACGCTCTACGTACAGCCTGCCGAAGAAACGACTTCGGTCTGATTTGATGTGATACAGGAGGGAACCCCATGAACAGCGCCATACAGAGTACCCTGGCCCCGATCAGCCGGTATCGTCCCGCGTCCTGGGAGCAAATTCCGGACCTCGGTCTGTATATGGACCAGGTGGTCACCTTCATCACCCGGGTCTATGAACCCCTGTACGGCCAGGACATCCACAGCTATCTTTCACCGTCGATGATCAACAACTATGTCAAAAGCAGGCTGATCCCGCGGCCCACCGGGAAGAAGTACAGCCGGGAGCAGATCGCCCTGCTGATGATGATCGTCACCCTGAAGCAGACGTGCAGCATGGAGGATATACGGCGGATGCTCGCCTGCGACGACGGCCAGGGCGTGGAAGCGCTCTACAATGCCTTCTGCCTTCGGTTCAGCCAGGTGATCCAGTCGATGTGCGGCGAAAAAAGCCCCATGGCGACGCCCAGGTCGGCGCTGGACTTTGCCATACTTGCCTCCGGCTATTCCGCGGGTTGCGCCGCGCTCCTGAAATCGGAATCCGACTCCAGTGGAAAAGACAGTTAAACAGACCACAGTCTGATCATATCCTTTGAAGAGAAGCGCCCGCGTTCCTCCTTTACAAATGTGAAGTGAGGAGCGCGGGCGCTTTTGGGGGAGGGCTGTGCCATGAAGAGACTGTTTTCGGTTTTTCTGATCGTAGCGCTGAGTGGATGGCTGCTGAACGCCTCCGCCGCCGAGCCGTTCCGCGTGGCGGCGAAGGGCGCGGTGCTGATAGATGCCGACTCCGGTCGGGTCTTGTTTGCCCAAAACGCGGACCAGCGCCTGCCCATGGCCTCCACCACCAAGGTGATGACCACGCTGCTGGCGCTGGAAAACGCGAGCCTGGATGAGATGGTCACCGCCGGCAAGAACGCCGCCGGCGTCACCGGGACCTCGCTGTACCTGACCAAGGGCGAGACGCTGTCCATGGAACACATGCTCTACGGCCTGATGCTGCGCAGCGGCAATGACGCCGCAGTAGCCGTGGCGGAACACGTTGCGGGCAGCGTATCCGCCTTCGCCGACATGATGAACGCGAAGGCCGAGGCGCTGGGCGCAAACGCCCATTTCGTCAACCCCCATGGGCTGGACGCTGAGGGCCACGGTATATCGGCGCTGGGGCTGGCCCTGGTAATGCGCGCCGCCATGCAAAACGAGGCCTTTCGCAAGATCACCGGCACGCGGCGCAAGATCATCCCCTGGGTAGGCAACGAATACAGCCGGGTGCTGGAAAACAAGAACAGGCTGCTGAAGACCTATGATGGCGCCACCGGCGGCAAGACGGGTTACACCCGCAGGGCAGGCCGCTGCCTGGTATTCAGCGCCGAGCGGGACGGCCTTGGACTGATCGGCGCGGTATTGAACTGCCCCACCTGGTTCGACACGGCCACCGCGCTGCTGGACTATGGCTTCGAAAACTTCCGGTCGGAATCCGCGCTGGCGGAAGGCCAGCCCATCGACGCCGTGACCGTCAGGGATGGCGTCATCGAGGTGGTGAACGCCGTCGCCGACGCGCCGCTGCGCGCTGCGGTGCCCATCGGTGAAGCCGTGCAAATCGTGCGCGACCTGCCAAAGGTGATCGCAGCGCCGGTGCGCGCCGGCCAGCAGCTGGGTACGGCCCGGATGGTATCCGGAGACCGGACACTGGCCGAATGCCGGCTGATCGCAGCGTCGGACGTGGCGAAGCGCGACCTGCGACAGTCGATCATTCGTTTGCTTCGGCGCTGGATTCTGCGCTTTCAGGCGTGATCCAGGTCTTCATGACAACGCCGTTGCGGTCGGCGATTTGAACCCGGTCGTCTCCAATCAGCAGCAGGCGGTCGCTGCTCAGGGCGCGGATCTCCCGATATCGGGCCCGGATCAGGATCCTGCCCCTGGCATCCATCAGGCCATAGCGGCAATCCCCGTAGTTCCAATCCGTCTGGGCGCGACCCAATACCTCGCTGTCGTAGGTCTCGCCCGCCATCTCCAGGAAGGCGTAGCGCTCGGCACACAGCGGCAACAGCTGCTGGAACATGCCGGAGGCCTTGGAGCCGTCCGGGTTGACCAGCCACTGGCACTTTTCCCCCCACGCGCCATTGCACGCGATCAGTTGGCCCCGCGACCCCGGCGCGTAGTCCACCTTGCCTGCATCCTGCGTGATCAGCCTGCCGTAGGCGTCGTAAAGGCAGGTCCGGCCTTCATAGGTCACCACCAGGTCATCCCCCGCCAGCGCAACTTCCCGGACCTTGCCGGACAGCCTGACGCGACGCTGACCGCCCTGCGGGCCGTAGATATCGACATTTGCGCCGTCCCAGGCAGCGATCATCGTCGCGCTGCGCTCGAGCCAGGGGTAGTATGGCGCGATAACCGCGCGTCCGCTGCCGTCGACCACGCCCATGCCCTCCTGCCCCGCCACCTTGGCAATACCATTGGCATACGGGCCCATGTACTGCCAGGTCGGCTCCACTGCGAGGCCGCCGATGGCGTTCAACGCGCCAAAGCGCCCGTCGCCATCCATGAAGACCATTCTGCCGCCGAGAACCGCCCCGAGTCCGCCGGAACAATAGACGCCGGTCTGTTTTTGGTTCCCTTCAGCGTCAATGCGTATGATTTCATCCGGCTGCTCGTCCAAAGGGTCGCTGTTCAGCGCCAGCCAGCCGCCGGAGCCGTCCGACGAGAGCTGGGTCCATTCCGCGGGGACCAGTACCTCTCCCATGGCATTCATCGCGCCATACAGGCGTCCCGCCCTGAACAGCAGCGCGTCGCCGGTGTCATCGATCATGGAGAACCGGACATCGCCCATCGATTGCCCTGCGGCATCATAGAGCCTGTAGGCGCCCCGACTTCCCGCGGCGAACAGCTGATCCTCCCGTACGACAAATATCGAATCAAACCGACCGTTTTCTATGATTTCAACGCCCCGGTTGTCCGTCAAGGCGACCACACCGGGCGCGTTGACGCACAGTAAAGCCGCCGCCCGGGCCGTGCCGGTCATCGCGCACAGCATGGCCAGCCAAACCATCGCCCGTCTGAGCACGCCCACGGGCGGCATGTCTGGCGGTGCCATTTCCGCCATGCACATCCTGCAAATTCCTTAAGGAAATACCGCGCAATTAAGGTGGTCAGCTGGCGAGTGAATTTTACCACAGATGCTATTGCAGCTTTCGAAGGTTAACTGGCGGAAAATCGAGAAATCTGCAAGCAGCAGATGTCGGAAAAGGCACCGCCAGATGCGCCGCCGTATTGTGCGGTATTTCCTTAACTTGCCGCCGGCATGCCTGCGAAATTTGCAGGCGCGCCTGACGGAAAATTCACTCGCCAGCCAACCACCCTTATTATGCAGTATTTCCTTAAGTCACCTGCCAGTACCGTATGCCCTGCACGATCACCTGCCACTTCTTTTTGGGAATGGCCTGGAAACGGATGTCGATGGTATCGCCGGCCAGGTCCAGGGGCAGCAGGACCGTCGCGCGGCCCTCGGCATCAAACTGATCCCTTGTGACAACGGTTCTGGAAAGCACGCCCAGGTATCTGCTGCGCGCGCGCAATACGCAGATTTCGCCCTCCGCATCCACGGTCGCTTCGGGCAACAGCAGGCTGTATTCCACCACGTAATGGCCGTTGAACAGATCCACATTGGGCCCCTTGGTCAGGGTTTGCTTCGTATCGAGGGCAAGTCCCTCCGGCCCCAGCTTGAGCCCGTTCAGCTCCGCCAGTGCTTCCAGGTCGACGTCGTCGACCGTGTTATAAATACCGGACAGCGCAAATCCGCCGGCCTCCAAAGCCGCCTGGGCCTTTGGGTCCGCGACGTAGAGCGCATGGGTGTCGGATATCTGAACGTATTTATAGCCCCTGTCCAGGAACAGCCGGTGCTCCGCTCGGTTTTCCATCAACAGCGTCGATCCGGGCAGGCGCGCCAGCTCGTCCCCGCCGATCACCGTCTGTTTCACATTGTCAAATTGTCGGCGATAGACCTCCGGCATCACATCTACATAGACATCGCAATCCGCGAGGCATTTCAGCGCGTCAGTATCCGCATCCACCAGCGCCGCATTGTCCCGCGCTGCCTGGTCAATCACCCGGTTGCCCCATACACCCACGCCGATACCAAGGGCCAGGCACACCGCCAGCACGCCCAGGGCAATACGTTCAGCCCTGCGCCGCGCCAATGCGTCCTGGGCCAGCCGGTACACCGCCCAGGCAGTCCCGGCGACCATCGCCACCAATGTGAGGTTCACACACAGCACGGGCCAGGCGTTGACACCGCCGCCCTGCCATCCCCGGGCGCCGAACACCGTGCGAAGGCGGGACATGATGCCCGGCATAAACAGCGCGCCCATCGCGAGCATAGTCGCCATCACCACGCCGAATGCGATGCGGCGCGCCCTGGCGCTCTCATTCCTCGCCTTTTCCGGATTTACCTGAAGGCTCGCCAGGGGCATGACCAGCAGTATGTTGTCAAAGGCATCCATGAAGTGGTGCTCCATGATGGAATGAAACGCCACGACCGCCATCACCAGCGCCATGCGCCGGTTGCCGCCGCGTATCGCCTTGAGCGCCGTCACAATCCATGCCACGAATACCGCAAGCATTGTCACCCAGCCGTAGCGCAGGAGAATGTTGATATACGAGCTGTCGATAAAGACAATCTCTCCCTTGGGGAAGACAGTGCCGCCCAGGCCGCCCTTCATGGGGATATACGTGCCGAAGGGCTTGATGCCGTATTGCTGGATGTTGCTTGCCGACAGACTCAGCCGCCATGACATCATGTCGTCTATGCCCCGCATCGCCTGGGGATGTCTGGTGTACAGAAAAACCAACAGATAGAACGCCCCGGCGCACAGCGGCAGCGCGAGCGTCAGCAGCGCGTCCACGACGCGCCGAAGCTTTCCCTTGCCATCGATTCTTTTGAGCGCGCCGCGCTCCAGCCAGCGGTAGCAAACCGCCATTTCAAACAAGACACCACACAGCGTGCTGTTGCGGCTCGCGGTAATGAAGACTGCCAGCGCCAGCGGGATCAGGCCAAAGATCAACATGGCCCAGTCCGGCAGCTCCGGCCAGGCGATCCACATGCCCATTGCGAGGAACAGCACAGCCGTGGAAAAATCCGTGGGATAGGCCGTTCCCCAACAGCTGCGCAGGCCATCCCGAATGTAGACCAGGTTGTCAATGCCGCCGGCCATGCCCGCCATGATGGTGGCGACGAGCACTCCGCCGACGGCGACAAAGTAAGTTCTGATGATCCTCCGGTAGTCAACACCCTCGAGCCCCATGACCAGTATCGCGGTGAATAGCACCGTATCCCGCTCCAGGGTCCGGTATGACATTGCATAGGCCCCGACCAGGGCCAGGCCCAGCCAGATCTCCCTGTGCTCATGTCGCCTGAGAATCAGCAGCGCAAGCGCCACCAGCTCCATCGCCAACATAAAATCAGGCGAAAAGCGATCCGGAATCACCGGCTTGAACATCGTCATGCCCCGCATCGCGTATGCGAGGTAAAGGGCGGTCAGCATGAGAAACAGGTTTTCCAGAAAGCGCAGCGCCCTGTCCCTGCGGCCTGGACGCATACCCGGGTTTGAACCGATACTCATATATGCTTATCCTCCAGATAGAACCGACTACCGAATGCCCAGATTTCGGATTTCTTCGGCGCGGGCGATGATCTTTTCCTTCCAGTCGTCATCCTGGGCGTCCAGCTGGTAGGCGCGGAAGCCGTATTGGGGGCCGAGGGTGCAGATGACGGATTCATCGTCCACATGCAGCGAAATACGATAGTGGTTCGGCAGCTTCTGGGGCAATACCGTCTTGTGGTCGCGCTGAACCTCCTTCAGGTGGCGCGTACCGTTGACGATGCCGTCAAAGCGCACGCCGTAGAGCCAGAAGAGCGTCTTGATGTAACGCTCGCTCCGAAACGATGAGGTGTAGACCCACACCTCATAGCCCATGGATTGCAGTTTGTTGATCAAGATCGGCGTGCCCAGGCGGAGCCGTTCCTTGTAGATCCGGTTCAGCGGAAATTTGAGCTCCGGCTCCGTCTTATGGGTCTTCGGGGATACGAACAGCACCTCGTCCAGGTCAAAGGAGACCCGCATTTTTTTCTGTTCAGTATTAGCCTTCATGCTTATCAAGCGCTCCTACGATCTGTATGATCTCCCGGAACCAGGTTTCGGGATTGCCCGTCAACGGATAATCCTCATACGCCTTCGTCTTGCTGTCGATACACAACAGCGAATTGTTGTCGATGTGCAGCGTCTGCTGGTATTTTTCCGCGATGGCGCTTGCCAGCTTCTTACGGGTATCCTCCAGAAACCCTTGTCGCCTGCCCGTGCCCGTCACGATGCCGTCGACCCAGGTGTGATGAAGGAAGAAATAATGCCGGATGTGTTCCATGGAATAGTATTTCTCCGAATACACCCAGATATCGTAGCCCTTCGTCTTCAGGTAATTGAACAGCGCCGGAATGCCGGAACGCATTCGCTCCTTGTAGTGCAAACTCAGCGGGAAGGGCAGCGCTTTCTCCATCGCTTCCCCTGCGCGGAATACCACCTCGTCCAGATCCAGCGTGACCCGCTTGTCGTGCTTCGCGTTGCGGATCATATCGCGGATATCGCTCTCCTGGGTCACATCGACCACCTTGCTCCTGATCTTCGGAACGTTCATCCGCATCGCGGCGGCCCACCGATGGTGCCCGTTCAGGAGCATGTAGCCGTCCGGACTGATCCGCTCGACCATGACCGGCTCTTCGAAGAGCTTCGGGTTGCGTTCTTTGATCCGTTTTCTTCTGATTTCATCGGCATACCGCCCAATGATCTCATCGTTCGGGCCAATGGAGGGGTTGCAGAATTCATCGTCGGGGTTTGGGTGCATTTTTTTACATGCCAGATACCTGACGAACAGGCGGCGCAATATGCCCGCCTTAACCGGGTGATAGATATCCCTGTTTTTTTCAACCTCGCCCCTGACATATTCGTCAAAGGCCGTCTTACCTGCATTCATACCGGCAATTCCCAATCATGGTCAGTTGAAGCGCTTGTTGACGGTAATGTCCACCTTGCCGCCCCGGATGGCGATCTTGACGTTGTCCGCCAGCTTCAGCAGCACGGAGCGCTCAAACCCATCCCATTCAGGATCCTCGTAGACCTGGTTGCCGACGTCCGACATCAGTTCATAGGGAACTTCCTCCTGGGAGTGATCCACCTGGGCGACCATGGCCTGCTCGACCTTGTCCCGCAGTATGCCCAGCAGCCCCTTGGCGGCTTCGTTCTTCCGGGAGGAAGCGGCAGCAATCAGCATGCTGCGCTTGTCCGCGTCCATGACCGTCTTTGTGCTCATGTGCAGGTTACACTGTCCGTCCGCCAGCTCGACCCAGAAATCCGCCTGCATATCTCCGGTGATGCTGCGGGCCAGGCAGAGCATTTCCTGGGCCAACAGGCTCAACTGCAGGGCGCTCTTGTTTTCCAGTCGCGCATAGGCCGCCGTCCGATCCACCAGATCTATCGCCTCATTGAAGCCATTCCCCTGGTTATCAATCCTGATGATATCCGTCTTCATAAATAATCCTCCTTTTTTACCCTGTGTTTATCCTGGTTACATACTATATCAAAATCACACAATTGTCAATAACGTCATACCCCAAAAACGCCCCGGCAAGGCGTAAACGTCGCTCCGCCGCAGGTTTGTTGGGGCTGGCATTTTCCCACCTCTTATGATAGACTATACCTGACGGGAAGAAGCTGTACAATTATATCCCCGTCCATTGTGCTGACCGGGAGGGACGCAAAATATGCATTTTGTCAAAGCGAAGGGCATATTGACCGGCGGAAAGGGGCACTGTGGCATGAACATCTACCGCGGCTGCACCCACGGTTGCATCTACTGCGACAGCAGGAGCCGGTGCTATCAATTCACCCATGCCTTTGAGGACATCGAGGTGAAATGGAACGCGCCGGAGCTTCTGGAACGGGCGCTGAAATCGAAAAGGCAGCGATGTATGATCGGCACAGGTTCGATGTCGGACCCGTACATGCACTGCGAAGAAGAATTGCGCCTGACGCGAAGCTGCCTCGAAATCATCCACAAATACGGCTTCGGCGCGGCGATTCAGACCAAATCCGACCGCATTTTGCGGGATATCGACCTGCTGGAAGCGATCAATCGGTCTGCCAAGTGCGTCGTGCAGATGACGCTCACGACCTATGACGACGGACTGTGTCGCATTCTCGAACCCAACGTCTGCAACACAAGGCGCCGTATCGAGGTACTGGAAACGCTGGGGGAGCGAGGCATTCCCACCGTCGTATGGATGACGCCCATACTGCCGTTCATCAACGACACGCGGGAAAACATCGCCGCGATCCTAACAGAATGTGTGCGGGTCGGCGTCAAGGGGGTCATCGACTTCGGCATGGGTCTGACCCTACGGGACGGCGACCGGGAATACTATTACGCGGCCCTGGACAGGCACTTCCCGGGCATGAAGGCCCGCTATGTCAAGCGCTATGGCACCGCCTACGTCCTGCCCAGCCCCAACGCGGCGGAACTGACCGCCCTGTTCCATGAAATCTGTGACGGGAACGGCCTGCTGTCGACGCCCGAAGCCTGCTTCGCCTATATGAACAGCCTGCCGGACAGACACCGTCAGATGAGCATATTTGATCTGTAACAGGCTGCCGACGGCCTTCAGCTGTCTGCCCTGCCGTTATACACCATACACAGCATGGTCAGGTCGTCAAACTGCTCGGCGCCATCCACAAACACATCCACGTCGGCCTTCACACCCTCCAGTATCTCGCGGGGATGCGCATCGTCGATGCGGTTGAGAGCAGCTTCCAGCCGCCCCATGCCGTAGAACTCCCCGGCGGCGTTGTTGGCCTCGGGCACGCCGTCGGTATACACGAACACAGCGTCGCCGGGGGCAAGGTGAAGCTCATAGTCCCGGTATTTCGACGCGCTCATCGCGCCAACCACCAGGCCGTGCTTGTCCTTATAGACCCTGAAAACGCCATCCTGGCCCCGAACGATGGGATATTCGTGGCCCGCGTTGGTGCAGGTCAGTTTACCCGTGGACAACTCCAGTATGCCCAGCCACACCGTGACGAACATCTTGGAATTGTTGTTCTTGCTGAGCTCTTCGTTGGCCGCGGTGAGGATTTCCCCGGGCGAGCCACCCATCTGGGCGCGATAGTTGATGATGATCTTGGCCGACATCATGAACAGCGCGGCGGGCACACCCTTGTCGGACACATCCGCGATTACCATGGCCAGGTGATCTGCGTCGATCATGATGAAGTCATAGAAATCGCCGCCGACCGCCTTTGCGGGATTCATGGTGGCGTACAGGTCGAATTCCGTGTGCTCCGGAAACGCCGGGAAGCTGTTGGGCAGCATGGCATTCTGGATGCGCGCCGCCATGTCCATTTCCACCCTCGCCCGCTCACGTTCGGCGGTGATGGTCGTCAGCCTGCCGGTGTAGTCCACAATGCGGCCCTGCATGGACTGTATCTCGCGGTACAGGTCGCCGATTTCATTGTTGGCGCGGATCGGCAGCCGTATCACATCGGCCTTCGTGTAGCCCTCGTCCCCCTTGCCGAAGCCCATAGCGCCCCTGGCCAGCAGCTTCAGGGGATTCGTCACCATCTTCCGGGTCAGCATCATGCTCATGGCGATTGCCGCCAGGGTCAGCACCGCGATGAACAGGGCGCTGTTGACCAAAAACCAGTGGCGCTCCCGTACCACGGCGTTCATGCTGATATCCACACCCGCCAGTCCGACCACCCCGTTTCCGTTCCATTGATCGATGATCGGCTCGCAGGCGACACAGAGCCAGTCGCCTTCGTACAGGCAGACGGTGGGCGGTATGCGCTCGTTGTCGCCATATTGGGCGAGGGCCTCTATGGGTTCCTCGATCGACCCGACGACCAGCAGGCTTTCGTCCGGGTCCACCAGCGTATAGGTCGTGCCATCCTTTTCATACTGTATGTACACGCTGGTGATGTCGAACAAACCCTTGACCCTGCGCAGCACATGGGACAGCAATTCGTAGTCGCCATAGAGTGTATCTGATTCATTGGTGTATGCCGCTTCCCCGCCGTCCGGCGCCATGTCGAGATACTCATAATCGGCTGTAGGCTGCGAGAGCATCCATTCCTTGACGATCTGCGGGTCGTTCGCGGCGACAGCCTTATCGCGCATTGCCCGGAATTCATCGGTGTCGATCATGCGCCACAGATGCGCCACATAATCGTAGGCTATGAAATCCTCCGCCGCGGCTTTCACGGCGTGTTCGGCCTGGGCGACATAAAAGCTGTCCACCTTGCGACAATACACCCGGTAGGTGATCAACAGCAATCCCAGCGAGATCAGAAGGATGCAGGTGATCAGCATGATGTTCAGCCGCGTCCCCAGGCTGACCCGCCGTGGCTTTCTCTCCCGGTCCATATCGTCTCTCCCAACTACAGCATGATATCCATGAATATCACAGACTTTTTCGCATTTTGCCTATGTTTTGCGCATCCGCGCGGCCAAAATCGATGCCGTCCGTGATCTTTTTTCACCATTTAGATGCCCGGCCCGCCGACGCGGCGCTTCACACCTGGTCATTTGATCGTCAGTACATCCAGCATCCCGGTTATATCAAACACCTCCGTGATGGTCTCGTTGACATGAAGCAGCTCCATATCTCCCTTCCTGTCCTCCATGGTTTGCAACAGGAACATCAGTACGCGCAAACCGGCAGAAGAGATGTAATTCAATCCCGCCATGTCGATCCTCAGGTGCATGATCCCGTCCAGCTGTGATTCCACCTCTGCCTGGAAAACCGGCGACATCTTGGTGTCCAGGCGGTTCTGCGGGCAAACCGTCAAAATATCTCCCTCACGCTTGCTGTTCATATTCTCCATTGCTTTCTCCTCCTGATCGTCGATATCAATAGATGCCGCGGCACTTCTTCAGCACGGGCAGCGTTATCGCCATACACAACAGCTCCGCAGTCGCGCTTCAGGCGCCGATCATTGCCATGACGGGCAAATCCGTCCCGGGAAATGTGAGCCGCGCGAAAACCTCCCTGACTGTCCCCTGCGCCTCCAGCCAACCGCAGATACGCCCGGACATGACGTCCGGCTGCGCGCAGAAATTCCGATTCTGCTTATAATAAAGGCGACCCGCCACCTTTGTCAAGTTCTTTGGTTTTAATACTCAAATATCCAACAGGTCCAGGCCGACGACGGCCTGGACCTGTTGAGTAGCCGACGGCTTGCGCGCCATGGGCATTACTTCTTTTTCTTTTTATCCTTCTTTTCCGTCTTCTTTTTCTTTTCCGTCTTCTCTTTCATATCCTTTTTTTCTGCCTTGCCCAGTTCTTCCTCCAGCGCCTTCCTGTAGCCTTCGAACTCCGCGAGTCTCTCCTTGGTCACCACCGGGTACTTCGGATCCATCTCCGTCAGGGTATGCAGTATGATCTCGCTGATGATGAGCCGCATGTACCACTTGTGATCGGCGGGTACCACATACCAAGGCGCTTCCTTGGTGGCCGTTTTATTGATCGCTATCTCAAAGGCCTCCTGGTAGTCGTCCCAGTACTTGCGCTCCTCGAAATCGCTGCCCGAGAACTTCCAGTTCTTCTCCGGCTCTTCGATGCGCGACAGGAAGCGGCGCGCCTGTTCCTTCTTAGACAGGTTCAGGAAGATCTTCACGGTCCGGATGCTGTTGTTCCACAGATAACGCTCGAAATTGCGAATATCCTCATATCGCAGCTCCAGCTGTTTTTCAGGGTCGATCCTGTCCGCGTGGGCCTGGTTCTGCCACAGCTTCTTCACCCTGTAGATCAAAACCTCCTCATATTGGGAGCGGTTGAAGATGGCAATGTCGCCCTTCATCGGCACGTTTTGCTCTATCCGCCACAGGTAGTCATGGGCCAGCTCCGTCGAGGAGGGCGATTTGAACGCGCACTCATTGACGCCGTGGGGCGACAGGCAGGTGAGCACCGCGGCGATTGTTCCGTCCTTGCCGGCGGCGTCCATCGCCTGGAAGAGTATAATCAGTCCCTCTTTCTTTTCGGCATACAGCTTGCTCTGCAGCTCCTGTATCTTTACAATATTCTTCAGCATCCTCTCTTCGGCCTCCGACCGGTCCGGTTCAAGAGAGGTTTCATTCGTCGATATCTTGGAAAGCTTGAATTCCTGGCTTCCGTCGTACCTGTACTTCTTGAGCATTGCTGTTTTCCTCCTGTGGCAATTGCATTTGTTTTACCCGTCGCCATGCGCTTCAAGGCATGAGCGGCGCTGGGTGCAGGCAACGTCTGTTTACAAATGACACACCCTTATCCTGTTATAAATATACATGAATCATCCCCAAAATGCAAGTGGTACGGCAAATTTTCATCCCAAACAGAGGAATAACAAGAGCATACCGCCAGGAAAGGATTGAAAACAAGCCTGTGACATGCTATAATTGAGATGAAGACAATAAAATGCGCAAGAAGGGAGTCACTGCGCCATGAGTACCAACGATATCCTGGGCAACATCACCGCCGAGATTTCCGATTTCATCAACACCCGCATCAAGGGCGGCCAACCGTCCAGCAAGGTCAGCGGCGTACTGAATAACCTGACCGCCGAGGCATCGGACTTCATCAACAATCCCTCCAAGCTGGACCGCATGCTCGTGGAGGCTGAAGAAGCGATGCGGGGCATCCCCAAGGTCGGCGAGACCCTGTCCGGCCTGCCGGTCATGATCGCCATGGCGAAGAGCTGGATCAAGAAGGAATATGAAGTCCAGCCAAAGGTCCTCATCATCATGGTAGCCGCCCTGCTTTACCTCCTGAAGGGCAAGGACATCATACCCGATAAGATACCGCTGCTGGGCATGACGGACGATATCGCCATACTCGGCCTGGCGCTGAAGGTCATCGAGCCGGAGTTGAACGCCTACAGGACATGGCGCGACAGCAACGACCGGGCCAATTGATGCCAACCGGGATATACCGACGTCGGGGCGCTGTAGGGCATCTTTTTCCCGCAGCGTCCCGGTTTGTTATTCTACTGATTTCCGCCATCATTTTCCGCAATCGTATCGCCCCGTTCGATGGAGAAGGACACGTCTCTCACCGCGTCGACGGCGATTTTTTACGGGCCCGCCGAAAGCGTTTGGACAGGTGCTCCACGCAAATGCAGTCGCTACTGGGGATGGAGCCCTCCCTGAATGGGCGAAGTCCTCAACCGAGGGATTGTTGCAGGATCAATACCACGTTCCACAACGCAGGGTAACAGATCTTTCGACTCCGCTCAGGATGACAGACGAAGCGCAACGCTGTCATTCCGGGCGGAGGCGAAGCCGAAGTCGAAGGTTCTTTCTGCTCAGTTGATGACATTGCCTGAATGGACGGTTGAACCTTCGGCGCGGCAGTTGATCGGGAAGGCAATCATTTCGCTGTCCCGATAGAAGAAGCCGTCTTCGCAGCGCTCCCGCGGCCTTTATGATTGACAGCCAACTCCGCGAAGGTATATAATGCCAATGCAACTATTCAGTTCCGGGTGTATCTGTCGCTTTTATGGCGGCACAGAGGCCGCCGCTACAGGCGTCGTTCATGTAGCATCGCCATCTCGTGCGCGGGTAGCGCGCGCGTTTCCGGTCCTCGTGCGCGGGTAGCGCGCGCGTTTCCGGTCCTCGTGCGCGGGTAGCGCGCGTTTCCGCTTTGCCGCCACGACATATACATGTTAACACATTAACAGCAGGAGGATTATTATGAAAAAATACCTGGGCATGATACTGGCGCTTCTGATGCTTTTGAGCCTGTCCACACCGGCCTGGGCGGAAGAATCCGCCGCCACGGAAAGCGCCGTTCCCGGAATGCTTGATTCCCTCATCGAGCGCCTCAAGGCCAACCCCCGCAGCCTTGTCTTCACAGAAGGCACCGACGCCCGAATTCTCGAGGCCGCCGCGCGTTTGAAGCAGGACGGCTTCATCACCCCCGTGCTCATCGGCAATGTGGACGCGGTCAGGGCAGCCGCCGCCGAGGGCAGCTTCGACATCGAGGGGCTTGAGATCATCGACCCCGCCGCCTATCCCGATATGGACAGGCTTGTGGATGATTTTGTGGCGCTGCGCAAGGGCAAGGCCACCGCGGAGCAGGCACGGGAAATGCTACTCAAGCCCAACTATTTCGGCACCATGCTGGTCAAGGAAGGCCTGGCCGACGCCCTGCTCGGCGGCGCGACCTATTCCACCGCCGACACCGTGCGGCCCGCGCTCCAACTGGTCAAGACCCGGGAAGGCGCAAGCCTCGTATCCTCCTGCTTTATCCTCATCCGCGGCGATGAAAAGCTCGCCATGGGCGACTGTGCCATAAACGTCTCCTACGAAGACAAATTGGACGACCAGGGCAATGTGGTCCTGAGCGCCGCCCAGCAGGTGGCGGAGGTTGCCGTCGAGACGGCGCGCACCGCAAGGCTCTTCGGCATCGACCCGAAGGTCGCCATGCTGTCCTACTCCACCAACGGCTCCGCCAAGGGCGCCGGCCCGGACATGATGCGCGAGGCCACTGCCATCGTCAAGCAGACCCACCCCGAAATCCCCTGCGACGGCGAAATGCAGTTCGACGCCGCGTTTGTTCCAGAGGCCGGCCAGCTCAAGTTCCCCGGCAGCGCGGTCGCCGGCTATGCCAACACCTTCATCTTCCCGGAGATCCAGTCCGGCAATATCGGCTACAAGATTGCCCAGCGCCTCGGCGGCTTCATGGCCATCGGCCCCATTCTCCAGGGCCTCAACGCCCCAATCAACGACCTTTCCCGCGGCTGCAACGCCGAGGAGGTCTACCTGATGAGCATTATCACCGCCGCCCAGGGCATCGAATAAGGAACCTTCACGAAAAAAGCGAATCGTCTCCGCGGTCCGGCAGGCCACGGAGACGATTCGCTTTTCAGTACATTGCCGATTCAATCAATGGTACACATACAGATCAACCGATGCTGAGAATTCCCCTGATCATCTGATCGACCTTGTCACTCATGCTGCTGTCGCTCAGCAGTTCAATTCCATCGGGCGTGATCTGCACGTCCTTCAGCTGCGCCTCCAGCTGTGCATAGGGCTCGCCCTCCCCCTTTACCAGCCCATCTATCAATCCCTTCTCCTGCATACTGATCATGATGTAGCGCCAGTAGGGTTCATTGACCTTGCATGTCTTGCTGTCGTACAGCAGCATTTCCGGTTCTACAGGCAACCCCTTTTTCAGCTGATGATACAAATACTTCAGGATTCGGAACATAACCACATGGTAATCGTCCTTCGCCATAATACTTTGCCTCCTCTGTTGGTACTTTTATAGATTATATTGAATCAGCAGCGATTTGTCAAATGTATGGAGGAGGCTTTTCAAGGCTGGCAGGTTGTGCCGACTACCTGGTTTCAATTGTGCCGCCTGGAAATCCACAGGATTTCCAGGCGGCACAATTCGGAAAGTCAGCCCCAATAAGCAGCCCTTACAGGTACTTGTCCAACGCGTCGATGGCATCGAAGTTGCCCTCGGCGATGGCCAACTCCATCAGCTTTTCGATGCTGTCGGAATCCGCGGACTCGGCAAAGCGCTTCACCCGCTCCCACTCGCCCGCCTGGGCCACGGCCACCAGCACCCTGCCGATGTATTCGGGGCTGAGCACGTCCTTGAGCTGGTCGAAGAAGTCAAAATCCCCGGCCTCGACCACGGCGTCGGCCAGCTTTTCCCGCTGGGCATCGTTCATGCAGTGGGTCGCAAGCTGGAGCGCCAGCACCCGCGCCTCGGCCCGGTAGGCAGCCAAAGCGATCTCGTCGGCGCAGTTCTCCAGGGAAATCTGCTCGGCGTAGGTGGCCAGCCACTGCCAGTTTTCCTGCTTCGCGGCGGCCAGGGCGATCTTCTCCTGCAAATCGTCCTCGAACTGCCAGACGTGGTCGCCCAGCCAGCCCCAGTTGCCCGCCTCGATGGCAGCGTCGATGGTGCGGGTGTCGGCGTAGCCGTTCAGGTGCTCCAGCACCCAGTCGTGCATGCCCAGCCCGTTGGCCTTCTGGGCGATTTCGCGCAACAGCTCTTCATCCTTGATGTCGCCGACGTGGTCGGCCAGCCACTCCCAGTTTTCATCCTGGAGGGCGCGCTCACAGGCGGCCCTGCGCAGGGCGTCGACGCGGTTCTGCTTCTCCTTTACGCCCTCGACGATGCCGTTGATGGCCGAAGACATCTCCTCCATCATCTCGCCGCCCAGCTTGCTGGCCTTTCGCAGGGCCTTTTCCACGCCTGCGCCGATCTTCTGTCCCACATCCTGCATGGTCTTTCCCAGTTCATCGGTGTTGATGGTCTGGTTGACCGCCCGCTTGACGGTGCGCCCGCCCTTGGCCGCGGCCCGGGCCAGGCCGTCCACCATGTCCCGCTTCAGGAACGGGGCCACCTTGCGCAGCACGTCCCAATCCAACTGCTCGTCGTTGGTCTGGATCAGCTTTTCCAGGCACTCCTGGCTGGCAAAGGGGGCAAACCGGGCGATGTCCCCCGCGGTCAGCTTATCCTTGTTCTCCAGCAGCAGCTCGTCCACCGCCGCCTTGCTCATGAACGGGGCCATCTGCAACAGCGTCTGCACGTCAAAGGGCTCGGCAGTCTCCCCGGATGCGTCGGATTCGGGCGCGTCGGCATTGCCTTCGTCGCTCTCCTGGGCTGTCTTCGTCGCCTGGGCGTCCTCCGCTCCGTCGTCCGCTGCGTCCTTACGCTCGCTGCGGAAGATGCTGCCCACGCTGTCCACGATGTTGTTGACAAAGTTACCTATATTCTGTATCGACTCGTCGAAGGGAGAAGCCGACTTCGGGGGTTCCACGCGATCCTCCAGCACCTCGCCCTCCAGCAGCTGCTCGATGGTAATGCCGAACAGTCGCGTCAGCGCCACCAGCGTCTGCACATCGGGCAGGGCCGCCCCGGTCTCCCACTTGGAAACAGCCTGATGCGACACACTCAGCGCCGCGGCCAGTTGTTGTTGGGTCATGTTCTTGTTCTGCCTTAGCTTTGCAATGGTCTTTCCTACTTGAATGTTGTCAATCATCTTTTCCGCCTCCATTCTTCACGGATGTATGCATTTTGTTGGCTTTTGCCTGCTAATACCATAGCATATTCAACCGTCGTTTGCAAGCAACTCATGGTTGAATTCGCTGTATTTTAAGTTGCGTAACACAGATTTATCAGCACTCTATGCCATCGAGTGCTAAAATTCCCTTGACAACCCAACAATTCGGATTATAATTATGGATGTAAACACAGTTTAAACGCCCCCGGACACCGCGTCAACCGATCGACAGGATTCTTTGACTTCGGCTTTCCCTCCACTCAGAATGACAGCGATACCGCGTGTTTGTCATCCTGAGCAGAGCGTCAGTGGCATCGAAGGACCCGAGTCCATCGCAAAGCTGATGCGGACATCCGGCACAGGCGGCGTTAACGAATTTCGGAGGTGAATACCATGTCCAAGGGAACCGTTTCCATAAATGCTGAGAATATTATGCCGGTCATCAAGCAATGGCTGTATTCCGACAAGGATATCTTCGTGCGCGAGCTGGTCGCCAACGGCTGCGACGCCATCCGCAAGTACCGCTGGCTGGTAAGCAACGGCCAGGCGGAGGGCGACGACGCCCCCGACCGCATCGACGTGATCGCCGACAAGGAGAAGGGCACGCTGACCTTCATCGACAACGGCATCGGCATGTCCGAGGAGGAGATCGTCAAGTACATCGCCCAGGTGGCCTTCTCCGGCGCGACCGACTTCATCACCAAGTACACCGAGGAGAGCAAGGGCGAAGGCGCGGGCATCATCGGCCACTTCGGCCTGGGCTTCTACAGCGCCTTCATGGTGTCGGACAAGGTGGTCATCGATTCCAAGAGCTATACCGACGCTCCCGCCGTGCGCTGGACGAGCGAGGACGGCATGGAATACGAGATCGAGCCCTCGGACCGCACCGAACGGGGCACGGCCATCACGCTGTACATCGACGAGGAGGATAAGGACTTCCTGAACCTGTGGACGATCCGCGGCACGCTGGAGAAGCACTGTGCCTTCATGCCCGTGCCGATTTTCGTCAGCGAGGTCGTCAAGCCCGAGGAGCCCAAGGAGGGCGAGGAACCGAAGAAGGCGCCCGAGCCCCAGCAGATCAACGACACCCATCCGCTGTGGATGAAGCGGCCCAACGAGTGCACCGACGAGGAGTACAAGGAATTTTACCGCAAGGTATTCAACGACTTCGAGGAGCCGCTGTTCTGGATCCATCTGAACGCGGAATACCCCTTCAACCTGAAGGGCATACTCTACTTCCCCCGCATCAAGAACGAATTCACCGCCAGCGAGGGCGTCATCAAGCTGTACAACAACCAGGTGTTCGTGGCCGACAACATCAAGGAGGTCATCCCCGAGTTCCTGCTGCTGCTGAAGGGCTGCATCGACTGCCCCGACCTGCCGCTGAACGTGTCCCGGTCGTTCCTGCAAAACGACGGCTACGTGAAGAAGATGGCCGCCTACATCACCCGCAAGGTGGCCGACCGGCTGGTCAGCGAATTCAACACCAAGCGCGAGGATTACCAGCGCTACTGGGACGACATCCACCCCTTCGTGAAGTACGGCTGCATCAAGGATGAAAAGTTTTACGAGCGTGTGAAGAGTGCCCTGATCTACAAGACCACCGGCGGCGAATACGTCACGCTGGACGAGTACATCAACAAGAACTGCGACTCCGACGAAAACAAGACCGTCTACTACGCCAGCGACGAAAAGCGCCAGGCCCAGATGATCAAGCTGTACAACGACCAGGGCAAGGACGTGATCCTGCTGAACACCCTGATCGACAACAACTTCATTAGTTTCCTGGAGTACACCGAACGGGACGGCAAGGTCAGCTTCAAGCGGGTGGACGCCGCCGCCGACAGCCTGACCGAAGCGGGCGAGGTCAGCGAGGAGGCCCGGGCGAAGCTGGAGGGCCTGTTCCGCAAGGCTATGGGCGACGAGACCGTGGACGTGCAGCTGAAGCCCTTCAAGGACGACGCGCTGATCTCCATGATCACCGTGGACGAGCAGAACCGGCGCTTTACTGAGATGTCCAGCCGTTGGGGCGGCATGGACATGAAGCTGCCCGAAAAGCGCACCCTGGTCCTCAACGACAAGCACCCGCTGGTAAAGTGGCTGCAGGCCGCCGAGGAGAATGAGCGCACCGAGACCGTATGCGCCCAGGTGGCCGACCTGGCCGAGATGGCCCGCCAGCCCCTGGTGGCCGACCGCATGGTAGACTTCCTGAAGCGCAGCAACGCGCTGCTGACCCAGCTGATCGAAAAGTAAACAGGCGCGATATGATTTGCAAATTCTGATTTGTCGCTCCGCGGCAAATCAGAATTCATCTACAGAGATAAAGGAGTTTGTCTTATGCGAAGAATAGCCTTTCTGATCGTCCTTACCCTTCTCCTCCCCGCCTGCCTGGCCGAAGGCGGCGAATTCGGCTATCGCTTCGCCGACGCGAAGGAGGCGGCTAAGCTGCTGCTGGGCAACCGGGATTACTATGACAACCTGACCCAAAACGACCTGAACTTCCGCCTGCAAAAGCTGGACGGCACGCTGGAGGAGCTGGAGGCCCTCGCTGCGGAGCAGACCCGGGACTATACCGACGCCGAGAAAGCGCGTATCGACCAGTCGATGGCCCTGATCCGGAAGAACTGCGCCGAGCGGGGCTATACCCTGCCACCCACGGACGACATCGTGTTCGCCAAGACCACCATGCACGAGGAATGCGACGCCGGGGCCTATACCCACGGCACGCAGATCTATCTCGGGGAAGACATGATGAAATACAGCTTTGTCGATAATCCCGAGATCCAGCAATACTTCGACACCATCGTAGCCCACGAGCTGTTCCACTGCCTGACCCGCAATCACCCCGACTTCCGCGCTGCCATGTACGCCATCCTCGGCTTCACGGTCGTGGAGGACGACTATGAATTCTCCCCTGAAATCAGGAACCAGATCATCGCCAACCCGGACGTGGGGCACCACAATTCCTACGCCGCCTTTGACATCAACGGTCAGATGACGAACTGCGTGGTCGTGTTCACCACCCCTAAGCCCTTCGCCAAGGCGGGCGAGTCGTTCTTTGACGTCATGGTCACCGGCCTTGTGCCCATCGACGACATGACCACGATGTACACCGCCGATGAGGCCGCCAATTTCTGGGACGTGTTTGGCCGGAACACCGACTACGTCATCGACCCGGAGGAGACGCTGGCCGACAACTTCGCCGACACGATGATTTACGGCGTGGACGGGAAGGATTACAAGACCCCCGAAATCATCCGGGCCATCGACGCGCTGCTTAAGGGAGATAGCTCAGTCGAAGCGGCGGCATAAGCCCATATGACGACGCAGGCGCAGCCGCTACAGAGGGCAGTCAATGGCGTATCAGGTAGCGGCGACGCCTGCGTCGCCATTGCATTAGACCATTTACAGACCGCTGTCTGTTTTATCCAGACCAAAGTCTGTCCAAAACAGACGCTGTCAACACTGCTGTGCGGAACAAGATGCCGTTCCGCGCGGCAGTGTTGTGTTTTCAATGTGTAATATGTTCGTGACAAAACCCAACCGTAAACCCAAATTGCTTTAATTCCGGTCGGATGTGTGGTATAATATTTAATGGTTTATTATGCAGAACACTATGCACTACAGAGGTTTTGAAACATGCCTGAACAATCCAAACGGCCGCTGATCCTGGCCTCCGGCTCCCCGCGCAGGCGGGAGCTGTTGGCGAAGATGGGCTACACCTTTGAAATTTGCACCCCCGATGTGGACGAGCACGTGGCCGGCCACGCCCGGGATATTGTCTATACCCTTGCACAGCGAAAAGCCCGTGCTGCAGCAGCGCACTATGCCGATGGCGTCATCATCGCCTCGGACACGCTGGTTTCGCTGGACGGCGCGCCTTTGGGCAAGCCAGCCGACTCGGCCGAGGCCCACGCGATGCTGGCGGCTTTGTCCGACCGGGAACATGAGGTTTTTACCGGCGTCTGCGTAATGGACGCGAAGACCGGTGAATCCGAGACCCGCACCGTGCGCACCGGCGTCACCTTCCGGGCCCTGTCCCCCGAGGAGATCGACGCTTACGTCGCCACCGGCGAGCCCATGGACAAGGCCGGGGCCTACGCCATACAGGGCGGGGCGGCCCCCTTCGTGGCAAAGCTGGAAGGCGAATACGAAAACGTGGTCGGCTTCCCGGTGGTGGAGGTCGGGGAAATGCTGGAGCATTTTATAATTGAGCATTGAAACGATGAGCGGCACAGTATCGCGATGGGATCGCTCCTGTAACTGTTCCGAGTGCAGTTCTCCATCATTCTCAATTCCAAACGGAGGTTTGTCATGGGCGTATTTTCATCCGGCGGCGTGGGCATCGACCTGGGCTCCGCCAACGTTACGATCTGTCTTGAAAACGAGGGTATCGTCCTGCGGGAGCCCAGCTACGTGCTGACCCTGAGGGAGGACACCGACCAGATCCTGGCCGTTGGCCGGGACGCACGGCAGATGCTTGGGCGCACGCCCAAGGATGTGGCGCTGCTTTCCCCCATCAGTGACGGGGCTGTGGGCAACGTCGAGATGACCACCGCGCTGATCCAGCGGCTGGCGGAGAAGGCCCTGGGCAAGCGTCGGGCGCTGGAGAAGAACCGGCTGGTGGTTTCGATGTCCCAGGGCTGCACCCGGGTAGAACAAAACGCCCTGGAGGAGGCGGTGCGTACCGCGGGCGCGCGAAGGAGCGCCATGGTGCGCTCATCCGTCGCGGCGGCGCTGGGCGCGGGTGTTCCCATCGAGGAGCCCCGGGGCTCGCTGCTGGTGTGCATCGGCGGCTCTACCACCGATGTGACCATCGTTTCGATGAATGGGGTCGTGGCCGCGCGCACGCTGCGGGTGGGCTCCCTGGGCATGGACGAGGCCATCATGCGCTACATACGCCGGGAGAAGGGACTGATCATCGGCCAGCGCACCGCGGAGGACCTGAAGATCGACCTTGGCTCGGCCATGCGCTCCCCCACGCTGATTCGCCAGAAGGTATCCCTGCGCGGCCGGGATGCCGCCACCGGCAAGCCCACCACCGTGGAAATCACAGCCGCGGACGTGCACAACGCCATCCAGCCGCCCCTGGAGGCGCTGGTGGAGAACATCCGAGACGCCTTTGAGAACATCCCGGCGGAGCTGGCTGAGGATATACTGCCCCAGGGGCTGTATCTGTCCGGCGGCGGCGCGCTGCTGGAGGGTCTCAGCGGGCGGCTGGGCGAGATGCTGGGCCTGCGGGTCAGCATCGACGAAAACCCCCAGGACGACACCGCCCTGGGCCTGTGCATGATCGCCTCCAGCGACCGGCTGATGCAGAAGTTTGAGCAGAGCGGTTGTCTGATCGAGATATAATATTTCACCTTCCTTCAAAGGGGAGACAACAGATAAATGCCTAAGAAGAAGCCAACAGCCAAGAGCACCGGCAAGAAGAAGCGCGGCGCGCGACTGTCGCCCCAGGAATTGCGGCGCAAGCGCAACGCGCGCCGGCGCGTGATGTTTTCCATACTGGTGCTGATCGTCGTTGCCGCCATCATTTTCTTCCTGGTGCTGCGCAACAGCAACGAAATCTCCATCGCTGAAAACGGCATCGGTTCGCTGTTCAGCCGCATACAGAGCGTGTTCACCGGCGCTGCCAACGGCGTCAAGGATTTCGTGCACCGCTGGCGCGACTTTGACCGCCTGGAAGCCGAATACGAGGCGCTTTCCCTGGAGAACCAACAGCTGAGCCTGCAGCTGAGCAGCGCACAGGAGGCCGTTCGGGAGAACGAGCGCCTTAAGAACGAATTGGACGCCAAGAGCCGCTATGAATCCCTGGACCCGATCTTTGCCCGGGTGATTGCCCGGGAGCCGGGCCAGTGGTTCGAGACCTTCTCCATCAACCGGGGCAAGGCGGACGGCGTGGGCGCGGGCATGTCCGTGGTCAATGGCGACGGCCTGATCGGCCGCGTGTACGAGGCGGGCATGAACTATGCCAAGGTCATCTGCATCGTGGATTCCCGCAGCGCCGTGGCCTGCATGGTGCAGAGCACCCGCGACAACGGCATCATGCGCGGCCGGGTGGCGGCCTCCTCCACAGATGCCCAGTGCTATATCTACTACCTGCCCAGCCTGAACAGCGTCATGCCCGGTGATACCGTCATTACCTCGGGCACCGACTCCCTGTTCCCCAAGGGCTTGCACATCGGCACCATCACCGCCGTTTCGATGGACGGCGGCAGCGAGGGCAGCTACGCCGTGGTCACCCCGTCGGTGGACTTCCGGCACATCGAGGAGGTCTTCGTACTGCGCGAGGTCATCGAGACCGACTCCGACGAAAACCTGCCCGCCATGGGCAGAAGCGCGCAGACCGGCGGCGCCACCGCCACGCCCGCGCCCAACGCCACGCCCACGCCCTCCCCGACCCCGGCCGAGGAGACCTGGAGCTATCCCTCCGCGGGCGCGACGCCCGAGATCCTGGAGACCCTGCCCGAGGACGAATGGGCCAGGGGGAATTAGGTTTTAGGTTTTAGGTTTTAGGTTTTAGGGATCCTTCGACTTCGGCTGCGCCTCGTCCAGGATGACATCGTCGCTGTGTAAACGTGTCATGCTGAGCAAAGCGAAGGACCTGCAATCCGCTCATTGAAATCAGAGTAAGCAAAGAAAGCTCGGAGGTTAATAAATTGCTTCGCAGACTTGCGCCGCTATTGATGATACTGGCCTGTGTCACGCTGGACACGACGGTCATCCCCGTGGTCTATGGCGGCGTGTATACGGTGCCGCTGACCGTGGTGGCGGTATTCCTGATCGGCATGCTGATGGGCCGCATGAGCGGCCTGCTGTACGGCACCATCGGCGGTTTGCTGATCGATATCACCACGGGCACCCTGGGCATGATGACCTTCTTCTTCATGGCCGTTGGCTTTATGATCGGCCTGATCCTGTACAACCCGGGCGAGCGCCTGCGCACCGCCCGCAGGCACGCCGGACGCAAGCGTGTGCAGCGGGTGGCGTGGGTATTTGTGCTGTACGCCCTGGGCGAGGTGGCGCTGTTCGTGATCCAGTATTTCAACACCGCCGAGCTGCGCCCAATCTACTTTTTCAACATCGGCGTGCGATCGCTGATCTGCGCCCTACTGACGCTGCTGCTTCGCCCCGTGGCCTACGCCATGCTGGTGGGCAACAACCGCCGCGTCCCCACCCGCCACAGGGAGGTGAAATCCTTTTGAAGCCCTACTTCAAGCGCATGCTGCTGCTTTCCGGCATACTGGTGCTGGTATTCACGGCGTTCATTGTGCGCATTAACTTCATGATCCGCAACAACGGCGAGACCTACGCCGAGCGCGCTGAGAGCCGCTCGGCCAAGACGATCACGCTATATGGTATGCGCGGCACCATCTACGACACCAACATGGTACCCCTGGCCTATGACCGGCGCAGCTACAACGTGACCTTCTACCGCGATCCCCTGCGCAACAGCGAGGCCGACCGACTGGCCTACACCAAGACGCTGGCCGAGGTCATCCGGCTGATCGAATCCAACGGCAAGACCACCGTCAACGACTTCTGGCTGAAAAAGGACGAGAACGGCGTTTGGCACTTCGACAGCGGCTCGGACAACACCGCCGTGGAGGCCACCCGTGAAAGCCAGTGGCGCAGCAACTTCTACGTCAACAAGATCGACGAGGAGGACCTGTACCGGACCCTGGTAGAGAAATACCGCGTGCTGGAGGCCCTGGGCACCGACGCCGACGAGGAGATGATCGTCAAGGTGCTGGCCCTGTGGCAGGAATCCCGCATGAACGCCTTCAAGCCCACACCGGTCACCATCGCCTACGACGTGGGCTACGAGACCGTCTCCGAGGTGGAGGTGCGAGCGCTGGACCTGCTGGGCATCGACGTGGAGGAAAGCTCCTCCCGGGTCTATCCCCAGGGGGAGACCGCCTGCCACATCGTAGGCTATACCAGCAAGATCTCCTCCTCCCAGCTGGAGACCTACCAGAACCAAGGCTACCCCAACGACGCCTACATCGGCTCTGACGGCATCGAACGCTCGCTGGAGGACCAGCTTTCGCCCTACATCGAATACCGCCAGGGCATTCGCACCGTGGAGGTGGACACCCGCGGCAAGGCCGTGCGCGAGCTGTCCTACAACCCGCCGGAGAACGGCAATTCGGTGGTGCTGACCATCGACGTGGACCTGCAGAACTACATGGCCCAAAAATTGAAGGCCGCCATCGACGACATCCGCGTGGAGCAGAACGAGTCGCTGCACCGAGGCCACTGGCTGCGGGAAAACGAGGAAGTGCTTAAGGAATACGAGGAGGAGGGCCGGGAGATCAAGCTGGCCCAGACCGGCGCCATGGTGGCCATGGACCCCTACACCGGCCGGGTGCTGGGCATGGTCAGCATTCCCCAGTACAACCTGAGCATGTTCAACGACGGCAAGGTGGACCCGACCCTGTGGAACCAGGTGCTGGAGGGCGAAAACCCGCTGCTGAACCGGGCCATCGGCACCAAGGACGCCCCGGGTTCGATCTTCAAGCTGTGCACCGCTCTGGGCGGCCTGTCCGAAGGCGTGATCACCACCGACGAGATCATCAACGACCGGGCCGAGGGCTTCACCGAGACCAACGCCGACCGGCCCGCCAAATGCTGGACCTCCACCCCGGAGGACCACCAAAACCAAAACCTGGAAAAGGCGCTTAAGAACAGCTGCAACATGTACTTCTACACGGTGGGCTACCGCCTGGGCATCGAGCGGCTGTACCAGTGGGCCGCGGCCCTGGGCCTGACCAGCAAGACCAACATCGAGCTGCCCGGCGAGGCCACCAGCTTCGTGGGCAACCAGCACATGCTGTACGACCCGGAGAATTCCCCCACCTGGCAGAACACCGCCAAGCCCCTGCTGACCTACACCGCCATGAAGACGGAGCTGGAGCAGGTGTTTGCCGATCGCAAGATGAACGTCTCCAACGAGGTGTTTGAGAAGGCGCTGAACGACCTGATGAAGATCGCCGTCACCTACGACAGCAAGGAGAAGTGGTACCTGCCCATCCGTGAGATTTTGCAGTACGACCTCGGCCTGCCCCGCCAGTACATATCCAGCCACTACATGGTCAACACCTTCGTTACCTACCTGGCCGACATCTACTGGACGCCCAACGAGACCATAATGTGCGCCATCGGCCAGTCCATCACCCAGGTGACCCCGGTAGCCGTCGCCCGCTACGTCAGCGCCATCGTCAACGGCGGTACGGTGTACGACGCCCAGATCGTGGACAAGATCATCGCTCCCGACGGCGCGGTGGTGCTGGAGAAGCAGCCCGTGGTGGCCAACCGGATCAACACCCAGGAGGCCTACTACCAGGCCATACGCGCGGGCATGGAGGACGTTACCGACGAGGTCGCCGGCGGTACCGCGGCAAAGTTCTTCCTGGACAACAAGTACAAGATCGCCGCCAAGACCGGTACCTCCCAGCGCACCGAGCTGGACGTGGAAAACAACAGCTGGATGGTGGCCTACGCCCCCGCCGAGGACCCCAGGGTCGTAGTGGTGTGCTACATACAGAACGGCTACGCCGGCGCCTACTCCGCTTGGGCCATCCGCCCCGTGATCAACTACTACCTGGACAGCCTGGGCTACAGCGAAAACGCGGATATGGACAGGGAATTTACGATGGCGGATTAGAGTGTGTTTCTTAATAGGCATCCGCGTAGCGGGACCACAACGAATGAAAAGCGCGCCTGTGTAGGGGCAGCGATGCGCCGCTGGGAGCGGTCCCACCGCCCGCCGGGTAAAACATAGCGCAACGTGCAATGCGGGTGGCGCATCGCCACCCCTATAACACCATAGGTCGCTATTCAACTGCTTCTCATAGTAAATCCTGAACATCCCATCCCCGACTTTAGAAACACACCCAATGCCCCGCCGCCCGGGAATACCGCCGCTACAACAACGATAACCGCAAGGACAACAGTATGCTCTCCAGAATCAAGGCATTTATAAAATACATACGGGATAACCGCTTCGACAGGAGCCTGATGAAGTACTTCGACTGGCCCCTGTTGATCATCGTGCTGACGATTTCGCTGTTCGGTGTGGTGTGCATCTTCAGCGCCACCTCCAGCCAGGTCACCGAGACGCCGGCGAACGTCGTCGAAATGCTGCAAACCCAGTCCATCACCTATCCCCGCCTTCAGCTGTTCTGGATCGCGGCGGGGCTGGTGGCCATGTCCTTCATCATCTTCTTTCCCTACCAGCTCTACGAGCGCTATGCCAACACCATCTACGCGGCCAATATCGTGCTGCTGATGTTGACGCTGCTGATCGCCCAGGCCGGCCGCGGCGGCATGACCGCTTTCTTCAACTGGGGCAATGACCGCGGCTTCCAGCCCTCCGAGGTCGGCAAAATCGCCATCATCATCGCGCTGGCGAAGGCCTTCTCGGTGCGCATGAAGCCCATCATGACTATTCACGACATCATCCCCCTGGCCATCTACGTGGGCATCCCGATGGTGCTGGTGGTGCTCCAGCCCGACGTCGGCACGGCGCTGGTGTATGTGGCCGTGTTCAGCGTAATGGTTTTCGTCTCGGGCACCAACAGCAAGCTGATCTGGGGCGTCATCGTCACGATGGTCATCATGATGATTCCTCTGTGGTATTTCATCAACAACTCCGCCTCGGGCAACTTTCGCTTCACTCGCATACTGATGTGGCTGAACCCCGACGCCTACCCCGACGAGGCGCGACAGATCATCAACGGCCAGATCGCCATCGGCTCCGGCGGCCTGTTCGGCAAGGGCATCGTCTCGCCTGGCAGCTTTGCCTCGCTGGGCTACATCTCCGACGACCACACCGACTTCATATTCGCCATCGTGTGCGAATCCTTCGGCCTGGTGGGCGGTATCGCGCTGGTGCTGGGCTACATGCTGCTGATCGGTCGGCTGATCGTGCTGGCTGTGCGCACCAAGGACCCCTACGGCTCCTACCTGATCGTGGGCGTGATGGCCATGCTGCTGTTCCACATTGTGGAAAACATCGGCATGGTGATCGGCCTGCTGCCGGTTACGGGCATCCCCCTGCCCTTCGTCAGCTATGGCGGCTCCAACATGCTGACCAACATGATGGGCATCGGCCTGGTGCTGAACGTGGTCATGCGCTCCCGCCAGCACGAACAGCGCCAGCACACCTCCAGCGCCAAGGTCATGTCGCTGAAGCGGGAATAAGCCCATCGCCCCTTCATTCCTACATTCTACATTCCTCATTCCTTCATTCCTACATTCTACATTCCTCATTCCTTCATTCCTCATTCCTCATTCCTTCATTCCTCATTCCTCATTAATAATCCCCCTCCCGCATACCCTTGAGCGACGGGAGGGATTTTTATGTCTGAAAACAGCACGCTGCATATTCACACCCAGTTCAGGCCGGAAACGACGGACAGCGGACAGTCAAAACTGCCGCGGCGAAGACGGCATCGGCAAGGAAAGCAAAAATCTCCGATGACCCGGGGCGACCGGCTGTTGCGCAACAGCGCCATCGCCTGCGCGCTGTTGCTGGGGATACTGGCCCTGGGCAACCTGCGCGCGCCCTGGGCGGAAAAGGCGTCCGAGAGCATCGAGCGTGCCCTGAGCATGCACATCAACCTGGACGATTCCATCGGTGAGCTGACCTTCGTGCGCCAGATCATGCCGGAATCGGCGCTGGTATTCCTGAACGTATCCGGCAACACTGCGTTGGCCCGGCCCTGCGACGGCGCGGTCGTTCATGCCTGGAGCGAACTTCAGCCCTGGCTGTCCTTTGAAGCGGGCAAACGGCCCGTATGCGCCGTCGACGGCGGCACCGTCACCGCGGTCAGCACCCTCTCCGGTGGCAACCAGGGCCTGCTGGTGGATCACGGGGAGGGGCGGGAAACCCTGTACGCCAACCTGAGCGAAGTCACATTGCAGGCCGGGGACCGCGTCGCCCGGGGGCAGCAGCTTGGGGCATGTGAGGACGGACTATACTTCGAGCTGCGCCAAAACGGCGAATCCATCAATCCCGCGGAAGGGCTGGGGTTATAAATGCCGCTGACCATCGGACGCACTCGGGTCATCGTCCATCCCCTGGCGCTGCTGTACCCGCTGGCGGCAACCATGCTGGGTGCGGGCAGCGAAGTGGCGCCTCTCCTCATTGCCCTCATCCTGCACGAGGGCGCCCACCTGGTCATCGCCCACTGCCTCGGGGTGAGCATCCCCAAATTGCGAGTGACGCCCTTTGGCGGCGCCATGGTCATGGACAACCCCTATGGCTTGTCGCCCCTTCGCCTCGCCGCCGTCGCCGCCGCGGGCCCCCTGGCCAACCTCCTTGCAATGATGGCCGCCGCTGCCCTCGCCCACTGGCAGGTGGCAGACCCCTGTTTCGCGTTGGCCTTCATGCAGACCAACCTGGTGCTGCTGGGCTTCAACCTGCTGCCGGCGCTGCCACTGGATGGCGGCAGGATCGCCTATGCCCTGCTCTCACTGAAATACAAACCGGAAAAGGCGCTGTCCTTCGGGATCTGGGTGGGCCGGATCGTCGCCGCCGCGCTGTTGTGTGCCAGTGTCGCCTCCGCCGTGGCGTGGCACAGTGTGAATCTCTCCTTCCTGTTCGCGGCAGTGTTCATACTGGCCAGCGCCGACGACGAGCGGCAGGCCCTCTCGGGTACCCGGACACAGGCCATGCTGGGCACGCTGCGGCCCATCGACAAGCCTGTGACCGCCCGGCTGATGGCCGTTGGTGCCGATTGTCCCGCCCGGGACGCCTTGCGCGCCGCCCGCCCCGACGCCCCGACGCTTTTCGCCGTGTACAAAGGCAATCGCCTGTCGTCGATAACAGACGACAGGCGATTGGTTGAAGCCGCGCTGGAGGGCGGCATGGGGATGAAGGTTGGGGAGGTGGGAAAATTCTGATTTGTCGCGGAGCGACAAATCAGAATTTGAGTGGCTAGTGGCTAGTGATTAGTGGCTAGTGATTGTAGAAATCCTTACGGATTTCTACAAATCCCGTAGGGATTTGCTCCACCACTAGTCACTAGCCACTAGCCACTAATCACTCAATTCTGATTTATCGAGCACAGCTCGATAAATCAGAATTTACAGCGCGTCCACATCCTTCTGGGAGAGCATCTTGACATTCTTCATTTGGAACAACTCTACGGCCTTCTTGCCATCGCTGAGGCGGAGGATCATGTGGGCCTCGTCGCTGCCCTTGGAGGCGCGCAGGAACGAGTACATGTACTCCACGGACAGCCCGGCCTTTTCGATCAGGCTCAACAGCTCGCACAGGCCCAGGGGACGGTCGGGCACCTCGGCGCAGATGACGTGGTTTATCTTGGCGACATAGCCGTTGTCCCGCAGGGCAAGCATCGCGGTGTCGGTCTGTTCGCTGGAGACGATGATGCGGATAATGCCGAAATTCTGGGTGTCGGCCACGGACAGTGCCAACAGGTCAATGCCCCCCTTGCCCAGCAGCTCGGTCAGCTCTCGCAGCGCGCCGTTGTGATTCTCGAGGAATACGGAAATCTGCTTGATAAACATGGCTCCATCCTCCTTATAGCTTCCGCTTGTCGATCACGCGCTTGGCCTTACCCTCGCTGCGCGGTATGGATTTGGGGGCCACCAGCTTCACCTTGGAGGCGATGCCCACCACGGACTTGATCTGGTCGGTGATGTACTTGCGCACATTTTCGATGTGGGAGACGGTATCGCCGAACATATCCTCGGTCAGCTCCACCTGCACCTCCAGGGTATCGGAGGAGTTCACGCGATCCACGACCAGCATGTAGTGCGGCGCGACGCCGTCCGCGCCCACCAGCACCGATTCGATCTGGCTGGGGAACACGTTCACGCCGCGGATGACCAGCATGTCGTCAGTGCGGCCCACGATGCGGCCCATGCGGGCCAGCGTGCGGCCGCAGGCGCACTTGTCGGCGGTCAGCGTGCAGATGTCGTGGGTACGATAGCGCATCATAGGCATACCCGTCTTGGTGATGGTGGTGAAAACCAGCTCGCCGTGCATGCCGTAGGGCAGTTGCTCGCCGGTGGTGGGGTTGATGATCTCGGCGATCACGTGGTCCTCGTTGATGTGCATGCCGTGCTTCTCCAGGCATTCAAAGGCAACGCCCGGGCCGGAGATTTCGGTCAGGCCGTAGATGTCGCAGGCGTCGATGCACAGCAGCTCCTCGATGCGCTGGCGCATCTCCTCAGTCCAGGGCTCCGCGCCAAAGCAGCCCGCCTTCAGCTTCAAATCCTTCTGGGGATCGATGCCCATCTCCCGGATGGTCTCGCCCAGGTAGGAGGCGTAGGAAGGCGTGCAGCACAACAGCGTGGTGCCGAGGTCCTTCATCATCAGGATCTGGCGCTGGGTATTGCCGCTGGACATGGGAATGACCATCGCGCCGATGCGGTCCGCGCCCTGGTACGCGCCGAAGCCGCCGGTAAACAGGCCCAGGCCGTAGGTGACCTGAACGATGTCGTCCTGAGTGGCGCCGGCAGCGGTCAGCGTGCGGGCCATCATCTCGCTCCAAATGTCGATGTCGTTGCGGGTGTAGCCGGACACAATGGGCTTGCCGGTGGTGCCGGAGGAGCCCTGTATGCGCACGATCTCGCTCTTCGGCGAAGCCAGCAGGTCAAAGGGGTAGTAGTCCCGCAGGTCGGTCTTTTCCATGAAGGGCAGGTACTTCAGGTCCTCCAGGCTGCGAATGTCCTCGGGCTTGACCCCCGCGGCGTCCATCCGCGCCCGGTACATGGGCACGTTTTCATACTCCCGCTTCACGGTAGCCGCGAGGCGCTTGCCCTGCAGGGCCGTCAGCTCGTCGCGGCTGATGCATTCCATGGCAGGATTGTAGATCCTGTGGACTCTCTGGCTCATTTCAATCATACCTTTCGAAGTATATCGTCGTGGTAGCATTTTACCACAGTGACAAACGCATTGTTTGTCTTTTTTGAAATGGTTTTGTAAATATTATATTACCGCTCCACCTGCTCGGCCACCAGCTGCTTCGCGCCGTAGATTTCGCGCAGCTTCGGCTTTTCGATCTTGCCGGTGGGATTGCGGGGCACGTCGGCGAAGATGATCTTCCGGGGCCGCTTGTAGCGGGGCAGCGCCTGGCAGAACTTCTCAATGTCCGCCTCGGTGGTGGTCGCGCCGGGCTTCAACTCGATGATGGCCGCGGCGATCTCGCCCAGGCGGGGATGCGGCAGGCCGATGACGGCCACGTCCTTGATGTCGTTGTGGGCGCGCAGGAAATCCTCGATCTGAACCGGATACAGGTTTTCACCGCCGGTGATGATGACATCCTTCTTGCGGTCCACCAGGTAGATGAAGCCCTCCTCGTCCCGCATGGCCATATCGCCGGTCCAGAGCCAGTCGCCGTGAAGCACCTCGGCGGTGGCCTTGGGGTCCTTGTAGTAGCAGGTCATAACGCCGGGGCCCTTTACAGCCAGCTCGCCCACCTCGCCCTGGGGCACGTCGTTGCCCTGCTCGTCGATGATGCGGGCCTGCCAGCCGTAGCCGGGGATGCCGATGGCGCCCACCTTGTCGATGTTGTCCACGCCCAGGTGCACGCAGCCGGGGCCGATGGACTCGGACAGACCATAGTTGGTGTCGTACTGGTGGTTCGGGAACTTCTCCTTCCAGCGCTTGATCAGGCTGCGGGGCACGGGCTGGGCGCCAATGTGCATCAGTCGCCAGGCGGACAGGTCGTAGTCGTCCAGGTTGATTTCGCCCCGGTCGATGGCGTCCAGTATATCCTGGGCCCAGGGCACCAGCAGCCACACGATGGAGCAGTGCTCCTCGGCAATGGTCTTGATGATCGTGAGGGGCTTGACGCCCTTGAGCAGCACGGCGCGTCCGCCCACCAGGAACGAGCCGAACCAGTGCATTTTCGCGCCGGTGTGGTACAGCGGCGGAATGCACAGGAAAACATCCTTGTGGGTCTGGCCGTGGTGCTTCTGTTCCACCTTGCAGGCGTGCATCAGGCTCTCGTGATTGTGCAGTATCGCCTTGGGGAAACCCGTGGTGCCAGAGGAGAAGTAGATGGCCGCGTCATCCTCGTCGCTCAGCGGCACCTTGGGCGCCACGCTGGACTGGTTGGATGCCAGGTGCAGGTAATTCTCGGCGAAGGTCGGGCAGTTGTCGCCCACGTAGAACAGCAGCTTCACCTTGGGCATGGCGTCGATGCTCTCCTCCACGCGGCCGATGAACTCAGGGCCAAAGAACATGGCGTCCACGTCCGCCAGATCCGCGCAATACTGGATCTCATCGGCGGAATAGCGGTAGTTCATGGGCACCACCAGCGCGCCGGTCTTCAGTATGCCGAAGTAAAGCGGCAGCCACTCCAGGCAGTTCATCAGCAGTATGGCCACCTTGTCGCCCTTCAGTATGCCCCTGCTCATCAAAAGCCGGGCGCAGCGGTTCGCCTTCTCGTTGAACACGCTCCAGGATATCTCCCGGCGGAACTCCTCGGAAGCGCCGCGCTCGATCAGCTCGTACTCCTTCCAGGTGACCCGGCGATCCTCGCGCACCTCGGGGTTGATCTCCACCAGCGCGATCTCAGAGCCGTACTTTCTGGCGTTGTTTTCAAGAATCTCGGTAATTGGCATGTTCTTCGCCTCCAATGTTGATTTTCGCCGTAGTCCAACGGCCTCAAGCAAACCGGGCAACCGCTCGCTGTGCTCGCCGGTTCGCTAATCAAAAAAACCCGTCCCCTGCCGACAGCAGAGGACGGTTGTAACCGTGGTACCACCTCTATTTGGCGCGGCCTCGCGGCCGACGCCCTCACGGAACGGGCTTTCACCGTTCCCGCGCTGTATCGGGCGCGCCCGCCGCGGCCTACGCAGGTTTTTCAACCCTTCGGTGCGGTGCTCGGGAGTGTATTCAGCCGAATCGCGCAACCGCCTTTCACCCGCCGGCGGCTCTCTGGTGCGTTGGAAGCGGCCTACTTGTCTCCCTCATGGCATTAATCGAAGTATATCATTTTATAACATGCTCCGCAAGTTAAACTTGCGTTGACTGTCATTTGTCGATTTTGCCCTCGAAGTGCTCCTCATTGGTGCCGTCCTGCCAGAGGCGCTCGATGTTGTAGTACTGGCGCTCCTCGGGATGGAAGATGTGCACGATTACGTGGGCGTAGTCCAGCACGATCCAGCGCGCGCCGTTCTTGCCCTCCTTGCGGCGGGGCTCGATGCCCTCCTCGGCCAGGTGCTCCTCCACGTCCTCGGCCAGCGTGTGCACGGCCTGCACGTTGCGACCGCTGGCGACCACGAAGAAGTCGGTGATGGAGGTCATGTGGCCGACCTCCAGGATCTGTATGTCGGTCGCGCCCTTGTTGTCAAGAATTCCGGCGATCTTCTCAGCCAATGCCTTGGATTCGATCATGTTGTCAACCTCCTGTATCGTTATTTGTCTCATTTGTCGTAATTGTCCAGCAGTGCCTGGGAACGGGGATGGGCGTGTTTCCCCTGGGATTTCAGGTGCCTGGCGGTCAGCTGGGTGCATAGGACCATGGCCCTATAGATGTCCTTCTCCGCCAGCTTCCGCGCCTTCTCCAGCCCCGGAAAGGGCTCCCGCCCCGGCTCGATGAAATCTGAGACGTAGATCAGGGCATCCATCGGCGACATCTCCCCATCTCCCACCGTGTGCTTGCGGATGGCGCTGAGAATCGACGGGTCGCGCACGCCGAACACGTCCCTGGCCATCACCATGCCCGCCGGGGCGTGGAGAATCGCCCGCGTCTCCAGTTCCTCGGCGTCCAGGTCTGGCAGGTTCTTCACCACCATCTCCCGCATCTCGTCAAGGGGCATGGACTTTGCGCAGTCGTGCAGAAGGCCCGCCAGTCGCGCCCTCAGCGGATCGACACCGCAGTTCGGCGCGAGCCGCTGGGCGGTGTTGGCCACGCCCAGGGTGTGGGTAAACCGGTGGTAGGTCAGCATCCCCTTCAGGTGCTCCATGATCTGTTCTTCGCTGTACTTGCACAGATAGAGCCCTTTCTGCCGGATGTAATCGGCCACCGCGGTCGGCACGCAGTCGTCGACGGGCAGCCCTTCGGCCACCCGCTTGCGCACGGCCGTGGAAGAAAGCGGTGGGCCGCTGACGGGCAGCAAATCCACCCGGGTCTGATAACAGCTGCTGATGGCCCTCGCCCGCAGGCGCGCCAGGTCCTCGTCGCAGCCCGGGCGGCTGACCGCCGCAAACGAGCACAGCCGGGCGATGCGGGGAAACTCCTTCCAGGTATCCAGCTTGTTCAGGGCGTCCGCGCCGAGGATATAGGTCCATTTCACTTCGGGCCGCTCCACCACCAGGGCGGACAGGGTATCCACCGTGTAGGTGGTGCCCTCCCGTCGTATCTCCCGGTCACTGGCGTACAGGCCGGGATGTTCTTCGGCGGCGAGCTCGACCATGCGAAGCCGGTCCCACTTGCCGGTGGCCCGGTTCTTGTGGGGCGGGTCCCCCGACGGCATCAGCGCCACCCGGTCCAGCCCCAGCGCGGCCATCGCCGCCGTGGCGATTTCGATGTGGCCGTTGTGTACGGGGTCGAGGGTTCCGCCGAGTATGCCGATCTTCATGGACGCGCCTCCGCTTGCTGTCAAATGGATTAGATAAGTCATTATATCACACTTTTCCTTAACAATCTACCTCTGGGAATCATTTTTTATACAAATTTGATTGAAGCGCCCCGAAAAACCCCATATAATGAAAGGGAAATAGTGAGGTGTTCGACATGTTCATTGCATCCGGCTGGAAGGATTACGAGGTCATCGACACCGGCGACGGCGAAAAGCTGGAGCGCTGGAACGGCATAGTGCTGCGCCGTCCTGATCCCCAGGCCATATGGCCGAAGCAGCAGCCCGGGCTGTGGGAGAAGCCAGACGCCTGGTATCACCGCTCCCAGAAGGGCGGCGGGGAATGGGAGTTCTTCAAAAAGCTGCCGGAGCGCTGGACGGTAAACTGCGGCGAGCTGAAATTCTACGTGCGTCCCACCGGCTTCAAGCACACCGGCCTGTTCCCCGAGCAGGCGGTAAACTGGGAATGGATGGCGGGGCTGATCAAGGACGCCCACAGGCCCATCCGGGTACTGAACCTGTTCGGCTACACCGGCGGGGCCACCTGCGCCTGCGCCATGGCCGGGGCAAAGGTGACCCACGTGGACGCCGCCAAGGGCATGGTGCAGTGGGCCGGGGAAAACCGGAAGCTGTGCGGCATCGACGAGACCAGCGTGCGCTGGATCATCGACGACGCGCTGAAGTTCGTGCAGCGGGAGGCCCGCCGGGGCAACGCCTACCAGGGCATACTGATGGACCCGCCCAGCTACGGCCGCGGCCCCGGGGGCGAGGTGTGGAAGCTGGAAAACGAGCTGTACGGCCTGGTGGACGCCTGTGAGAAGGTGCTGGCCGACGACGCCCTGTTCATGCTCATCAACAGCTACACCACGGGGCTCCAGCCCGCGGTACTGAACAACATGCTGACCATGACCGTGGCCCGACACCGGGGTGGTTGCGTCAACGCGGACGAGATCGTCCTCCCCGTCACCGCCGGAGGCGTGCTGCCCTGCGGCGCAAGCGGAAGGTGGAGCAAATTCTGATTTGTCGCGGGGCGACAAATCAGAATTTGAGTGGCTAGTGGCTAGTGACCAGTGGCTAGCAAAGGAGCCCTAAAGAGCTAGTTCCACGTCGAAAATCCTTGCGGATTTCTTTGATTGAAAGAACCGAGAAACATTGAAACCTCTGCCGTTCCCATTGAAT
>CADBVG010000007.1:97959-144786 GCA_902798105.1 uncultured Eubacteriales bacterium | reverse complement strand
CCGCACAATACGGCGGCACATCTGGCGGTGCCTTTTCCGCCAGTCATCTCTTGCAGATTTTTTGATTTACCGCCAGTAAACCTTCAAAATCTGCAAGAGTGCCTGACGAAAAAATCACTCGCCAGCTGACCACCTTAATTGCGCGGTATTTCCTTAAGATTCGCAAAAGACTTGACATGAGACCTTTCGTTCACTATAATATGTGAACGAAAGGTCACTTACTCTCATGGGGATGCCAAGGCGAAGAACAACTGGACGGCAAGGCGTTGTAGCGCTATGCCCGGGAGTACAGCACATCGAGAACGATAGGAGGAATACCTGTGAAAGCGTATACCGCATATTGTGGGCTGGATTGCGAGACTTGCGAGGCACGGCTTGCGACGGTGAACCACGACGAGGCGCTGCGTCGGAAGGTTTCAAGGGAATGGACTGAACTGAACGGCGTTGAGATCACACCTGAGATGATCAACTGCGAAGGATGTCGGATCGACGGCGCAAAGACGCCCTACTGCGAATCACTTTGCCCCATCCGCCAGTGTGCCGTCGCAAAGGACGTGGAGACCTGTGGCGGCTGTGAAGCTGTGGCGTACTGTGAAAGGCTTGCCCCAATTCTCAAGAACAATGCGGACGCCGCGTGGAACCTGCGTGGATATGTCATCACATCCCTGCAGGACAGGCCGGAACTGCTGAATCAAGCCGCGGCGTGGTTTCACGCGAAGTGGGGCGTGCCGGAGGCGGCTTACCAGGAACGCATGGCGGAATACATAAACGGCGCGACGAAAAACGGGTGGTACCTGTGCCTGGACGGTGATCGAATCATCGGTGGACTGGGCGTCATAGACAACGACTTCCACGACCGCCCAGACCTCGCCCCGAACGTCTGCGCCGTCTACACGGAGGAAGCCTTTCGGGGAAAGGGCATTGCGGGGCGCCTTTTGAAGGCGGTGGTGGAGGATATGCGCGCAAAGGGCGTAACGCCGCTGTACCTTGTCAGCGACCACGTCGGCTTCTATGAGCGCTATGGCTGGGAATTCCTGTGCACGGTCCGGGAAGACGGCACGCAAAAACCGACGCGCGTGTATGTGCATTGTTGAATAGGGCAGAGTGATGACTCATAGATAACATGACCGCCCTGGCGGGCGATGACGACTGCCTGGCGGTAGGAAAGCGGGGGTTATCGTGAATAAAGGCATGAATCACTGCGGAACGCAAAGGCTGGAAACAGGAAGATTGGTCCTGAGGCGTTTTGGCGTTGAGGACGCGGAAGCGATGTTCCGCAACTGGGCCTCTGATCCCGAAGTGACGAAATACCTGACCTGGCCCGCCCATGCCAATGTGGATGTGACCAGGGTGGTCCTGAAGGATTGGACAGCGGCGTATGGCAATCAGGATTATTATCAATGGGCGATTGTCCTGAAGGAGAATGGAGAAGCCCCCATCGGAGGCATCAGCGTCGTGGCTCTGAACGATGACCTCTCCATTATACAGATCGGCTATTGCCTCGGGCGGCCCTGGTGGCACAGGGGAATCATGTCGGAAGCGTTGAAGGCGGTCATCGATTTCTTCTTCAGCGATGTGGGAGCGAATCGGATTGAAGCCAGACACGATCCCCGCAACCCTTATTCCGGCAGGGTAATGCAAAATTGCGGGATGAAATACGAAGGCAAGATGAGAAGCGCGGATCGGAATAATCAGGGGATATGCGATGTGTGCTGGTACGCCATACTGAAATCTGATCGCTGAATGGAACAATCTTTCAAATGCCTCTTGACTCTCACACTGTGGTAGGCATTACAATACGTCTGAGCTCAACAGGAATCAGCTTTTGGGCACCTCTAAAAACGCTCATCGCCGCCGGGCGGCTGAATTTCAGCCATCTTCGCCTTACAAAAATCTTGACTGCCCGCCAGGCAGCCTGCGCCTTTTGCAAGTCAAATCTGACTAAAATTCATCTCGTCGGGCGACGCGATAGTTTTTAGAGGTACCCTTTTGGAGGTACCACCATGCTGAAGATCGGAGAATTTTCAAAGCTGTCCAGGGTCAGCGTCAGAATGCTGCGCCACTACGATGAGATTGGGCTCTTAAAGCCCGCCGAGATCGACCGCTTCACGGATTACCGGTATTACAGGGAGGATCAACTGCCCACGGCGGGCCGCATCGCCGCGCTGAAGGATATGGGCTTCTCCCTCGCCGACATCGTCAGGATGCTCGAGGTCTATGGCGACCGTGAGCGGCTGGAGTTGTTCTTCTCCAACCGGCGGGCGGAATTGGAAGCCCAGGCACAGGATACGGCGCGCAGGCTGACGCTTCTGGACGCAGCCGTCAAATGGCTGAGAAAGGAAGAGCATATGAACTATGACGTAACCATCAGAACCATTCCCGAGCGCTACGCCGCCACCGTTCAGATGACCATTCCCCGCTACGAGGACGAGGGCATGGTGTGGGGCACGCTCATGCAAGAGACCTGCCGGATGAACCTCGTGGAGGCGGACCCCTGCCTCTGCGCGGTGAGCTTCCTGGACGGGGAGTACAAGGAGGAGGACGTGGAGGTGATGGCTTGGAAGACTGTGAAGGGCCATTATCCCGACACGGAGCACGTGAAGTTCCGCACGCTGCCGGAGGTGACCGTCGCCAGCTGCACCTATAAAGGCAGCTACACCCTGATCACCGAGGTCTACGCGGCAGTGGTCGCATGGATCGAGGCCAACGGCTATGAGCCCTCGGGAGCCATGTTCAACATCTACCACGTCAGTCCCCATGAGACGCAGAACCCGGACGAATTTGTGACGGAGATCTGCTACCCCGTCAAGCGTCGCGGTTAAGCGACACACAAGCCCCGGTCCAGTCCGGGCCGGGGCAGGATGCAAGGAGAAACAGTATATGGAGAACGCTGTGGTGGAACTGAAAGCGATAACCGAGGACAACTTTATCGACGCCTTTAGCCTTGAACTGGCGCCGGGACAGGAGCGCTTTGTCTCCCATCCGATTCGCAGCCTCGCCCAGGCCTATGTCTACAGGAACCAGTGCCAGCCGTTTGGGATCTATGCGGACGGGAAGATGGTCGGGTATGTCATGGTCATATACGACTACGACATTCCGGAATATGACATCTGGCATATGATGATCGACCGGTCCGCCCAGGGACGCGGCTTTGGCAGCGCCGCCCTGGATCGGGTGATTGAATACATCCGCACAAAGCCCTTTGGCAATTCGGACAGGGTCGCCCTGACCTGCAACAAGGGCAATCCTTGGGCGCGAAGACTCTATGAGCGCAAGGGCTTCCGCGTGACCGGCGTCGAGGATGCGGACGAGGAAGAGCTTGCCATGACGGTCAAATAACGGCGTATTATACTATTCAACCCAAATATAGACAATCCTGTGGCGTCTTTTCCGCTGTGTCTGCGTTGAATCCCCTTGACTTGCCGCCAGCAAGCCTGCGGGTCTTCGCCTTGGCGCAACGAAAAATCCACTCACAGTAATTGTCTTCCTTGACTTGCCGCCAGCAAGCCTGCGAAATTTGCAGGCGCGCATGACGGAAAATTCACTCGCCAGCCAACCACCCTTATTATGCGGTATTTCCTAAAGAGGCTGCCTCTTTTTTGTGACAGCCTCTTCTCTTATCTTTCGATCAATAGCCCAATTCGGCGCTCTTGTCGTACACCGGTTTGAGGGCGTGGTAGAGCATGTTGTAAATCTGGTAAGTCTTTTCGTAGGCGGGCTGGTTCTTGGGGTCGGGGAAGGTCTTGGTCTCGGCCTTGATGACCTTCACGGCTTCGCCCAGGTTCTCCCAGACGCCCGCGCCCACGCCGGCCACCAGGACCGCGCCGTAGGCGCCGCCCTCGTTGGCAGCGGACATGGTGTAGACCGGCAGGTCGAAGATGTCGGCCTGCATCTGCCGCCACAGCGGGCTGACGCTGCCGCCGCCGGAGGTGTAGACCTTCTCATTGTGGGCGAAATTGCCGAAGATGTCCACCAGCTGTTTCAGGGAATAGGTGACGCCCTCCATCACGCTGCGGGTGATGTCGGCCTTCTTGGTGCCCAGGGTGAGCCCGTAGAACGAGGCGCGGGCGTTCGGGTCCGGGTAGGGGCAGCGCTCGCCGGTCAGGTAGGGGGTGAACACCACGCCGTGGGCGCCGGGCACGGAGTGCTCCGCGATCTTGCCCATCACGTCGAAGGCGCTCAGGCCCATCTGCTTGCCCACAAAGCCCTCGGGGCCGCACATCTCGTCCTTGTACCAGCTGTACGCGCCGCCGGCGGTCAGCGTGCAGCCGAAGGACAGCCACAGGCCGGGCTCGTTGCCGCAGAACATCTGCAAATCGCCGTTGGGGTTGTCCTCAAAGTGGTCGATGGCCATGGACACATTGCCGCTGGTGCCGATGACTACGCCCAGTGTGCCCGGCTTCACCAGGCCCGCGCCGGTGGTCTGGATGACCGCGTCGCCGCCGCCGTAGTAGCAGGCCAGCCCCTCAGGCAGGCCGGTCAGCGCCGCGACCTCCTTGGTCACCTTGCCCGCCAGTTCGGTGGATTCGTGGGCTTCGGGGAAGATGGACTTGCTCAGCCCGGCCAGCTTGATCAGTTCATCGCTCCAGCAGCGGTTCTTCGTGTCGTACAGGCCGGTGCCGGAGGCGTCGGACACGTCGGTGGCCAGCTTACCGGTCATCCTGAAGCGTATGTAGTCCTTTGGGCAGACGAACTTCTTCATGCGCTTGAAGTTCTCCGGCTCCTCGTCTCGCAGCCACAGGATCTTGCCGCCGGTGTAGCCGGTGAGCATACGGTTGTTGGTGTACTTCAGCAGGCCTTCGAGCCCGCCGGCCTTCTCGGTGATCCAGTCGCACTGGGCCTGGGTGCGCTGGTCGCACCACAGTATGGCGGGGCGGATGACCTCGTTGTCCTTGTCCAGCGCCACCAGGCCGTGCATCTGGCCGGAATAGCTGAGGCCGACGATTTCGGCGGGATCGACCTTCGCCTTCTTCAGGATCACGTTCAGGCCACGCACCACCGCCTCCCACCAGTCCTGAGGGTTCTGCTCGGCCCAGCCGGGCTTGGGGGTATGCAGCGGGTAGGACTGGGTGGAAGAGGCGACGACGGTGCCCTCGCTGTTTGCGATGATGCACTTGGCGCCGGACGTGCCCACGTCCAGGCCGATCAGGTACTTCTTGCTCATGGGGTTCGACTTCCTTTCTGTGTATGTGAAATTCGCCATTGATTTACGTTATTGTGCATGGCGGCGCGGGCGCCGCCGCTACAGGGCTGCGGGAGGCTCTGTGCATGTAGAGGTGGCGACCGGGCCGTCGTATTGGCGGCAGGTTGTCGCTGCTACGGATTCATGCAGGTTATTTCTTCTTCATCTTCTCCATGACCTTCTCGGAGACCTTGCCGATCTTCACGAAATCCAGGCGGTTTTCCTCGCCCCGGATCAGCCGCTGGATGTTGCCCCGGTGGCCGAACAGAGACAGCGCCGAGGCGATACAGGCCGCGCCCAGGAACAGCGGAAAGTTCTCCCGGCCCCGCTCAGTAAAGATTACGAGGATGGGAAAGGCCACGGTGGTGATCAGCGAGGCCACCGACATGTACCGGGTCAGCGCCACGGCGATGATTTGCACCGCCAGCAGCGCCAGCGCCAGCCAGGGGTTGATGGCGATGATCAGGCCCAGGGACGTGGCGATGCCCTTGCCGCCCTTGAAGCCCATGAAGACGGGAAAGTCGTGGCCGACGATGGCGCACAGGCCGCCGGCCAGCATCCCCGCGTCGCCGCCCAGCTGACGGCCGATCAGGCAGGCCACATAGCCCTTCAGGCAGTCGCACACCAGCGTCATCACACTGGGCAGCCAGCCCAGGGTGCGCAGCACATTGGTGGTGCCGCTGTTGCCGCTGCCGACCTTGCGGATGTCCCGCACGCCAAAGACCTTGGAGATCATCACACCCGAGGGAATGCAGCCCAAAAGGTAACCGATGACCGCGGCAAGAATGATTTTCCATGCCATTGTGTTTCACCTCCAGAGAGGAGATATTTTTTAATGAGGAATGAGGAATGAGGAATGAGGAATGGCGGTGCAAATCCTTCGGATTTGTTGATTTGGTGAGGAACAAAGGCGTGGGCTTCCAATCACAGAAATCCGCAAGGATTTCATCAACAATTCCTCATTCCTCATTCCTAATTCCTAATTCATCAATCACTCTTCCTTCTTCTTCCTTTCCCTGAGTATGAACTTCAGGGGTGTGCCTTCAAATCCGAAGGCCCTGCGGAACTGCTTTTCCAGGTAGCGCTCGTAGGAGAAGTGCATCAGGGTCTGGTCGTTGACGAACATCACGAAGGTGGGGGGCTGTACCGCCTGCTGGGTGGCGTAGTAGATCTTCAGGCGCCGCCCGGAGGTGGCGGGGGGCTGCAGCGCGGCCTGGGCGTCGGCCAGGATGTCGTTGAGCAGGCCGGTGGTGACCCGCTTCGTAGCCTCGGCGTGGGCGGCGCGCACGGCCTCCAGCACCTTGTTCACCCGCTGGCCGGTCAGTGCCGAGATGAACAGGATCGGGGCGTAGGCCATGAACTTGAGGTTTTCGCGGACCTCCTTGATGAACTTGTCCATGGTCTTGGTGTCCTTCTCCACGGCGTCCCACTTGTTGATGACGATGATGGCGGCCTTGCCCTTCTCGTCCACGTAGCCCGCGATCTTGCTGTCCTGCTCGGTGACGCCCTGGGTGGCGTCAATCAGCATCAGCGCCACGTCGCAGCGGTCGATGGCGGCCAATGCCCGCACGATGGAGAAGCGCTCCAGCGACTGGTACTCAATTGCGCGCTTGCGGCGGATGCCTGCGGTGTCGATGATGACAAAGTCCTGGCCGTCGTCGGTGAAGCGGGTGTCGATGGCATCCCGGGTGGTGCCGGCGATGTCAGACACCATCACCCGCTCCTCGCCGAGGATGCGGTTGACCAGGCTGGACTTGCCCACGTTGGGCTTGCCCACCACGGCGATCTGTATCGCGCCGATGTCCTCGTCCTCGGCGTCAGGGTCGGGGAACAGCTTGCAAAGCTCCTCCAGCAGGTCGCCGAAGTTCAGCAGGTTCACGCTCGATACGCCGATGGGGTCGCCGATGCCCAGGTTGTAGAACTCATAGATGTTGTCCATCGACTTGATGTTGTCGATCTTGTTCACCACCAGCATCACCGGCTTGCCGGACTTGCGCAGCATGTCGGCCACGTCCTCGTCGTCGGCGGTCATGCCGGCCTTGCCGTCCACGAAGAACAGGATTACGTCGCAGGTCTCAATGGCAATTTCGGCCTGGCGGCGCATCTGGGCAAGCAGTGGGTCGTCGCTGTTGGGGTCGATGCCGCCGGTGTCAATCAGTGTGAATTTATAATTCTGCCATTCGCAGTCGGCGTACACGCGGTCGCGGGTGACGCCGGGGGTGTCCTCCACGATGGCGATGCGCCTGCCCACCATCTGGTTGAAGAAGGTGGACTTGCCGACATTCGGCCGGCCGACGATGGCGACAAGGGGCTTGGTCATAGTAGTAACCTCCGTTAGGTTAATGAGGAATTAGGAATGAGGAATGAGGAATGGCGGTGCCCTAAAGGGCTGGCTTCGCGTCGCAAATCCTGCGGATTTGTTTGATTGATGAGGTATGCAGACACGCAATCTATATCACAGAAATCCGAAGGATTTCAACAACAATTTCTCATTCCTCATTCCTCATTCCTAATTCGTTGACGCCCGTCAATTCGAGTATGGCGTTGAGCAGGTTCTCCCCCCGCCGTCCCACCGGCACGACGGGCTTGCCGAGGCGTTGGATGGCCTCGTCCAGGGTCATGTCGTCCAGGAACAGGCTGCCGTCCCGGAGCATAACCTCGGTGATCATGATGGCATCGCAGGGGATTCCGGCCATCTGCTCCGTCAGGTCCTTGCCAGTGATCAGCCCGGACACGGTAACGGTGGGGCCGAACCAGGTGTTTTCCAGCGCGTATACGGTGATATTCGCCCCGGCGACGGGATAATCCTGCAACATATTCCGAATAAACGCCGCCGCGGACTTGCCGCAGGCGATGGCCAGCGACGCGCCGCCCGGCGTGACCCGGCGCAGGTCGTCGGGCAAGGCCTCCCAAGCGTCCTTGAACTCGGTATCCAACAGTCGCAGCAGGCCCACGCCGTCGTCGATCTGCTCATAGCCTTCGTAGGCTTCGTCCGGGGGAATGGGCGCGTCGGCCTGGAGGTAGAACTCGTCGGAGGGGAACACAAACCGGGTGCCGCGGGCCTTAAGCAGCTTTTTCTGCCAGCTGTCGGACAGCTCGATGACGGCCTTTGCTTCCTCCCGGGTATAGACCCGCAACGCGCTCAGCCCGTCACGGTGTCCGGTCAGGCCCACGGGCACCAGCGCCAGGGACCGGGCGCCGGGCAGTTCCGAGAGCTCCCGGATGGTGCGGTCCAACGCTTCGCCGTCGTTGATGCCGGGGCACAGCACGCACTGGCAGTGAAAGGCGATGCCGCCGTCGGAGAGCCTTTTCAGCTGGTCCATCAGCCGCCGGGCACGGGGGGTGCCGACCAGGTGGGCGCGAAGGTCGGGGTCGGTGGCGTGGACGGATATGTACAGCGGCGAGCAGTGCCGAGTGATGATGCGGTCCAGTTCGGCGTCGGAAACGTTGGTCAGGGTCACGTAGTTGCCCATCATCAGGCTCATGCGCCAGTCGTCGTCCTTTACCCGCATGGTTTCCCGGGCGTTTGCGGGCAGCTGGTCCACAAAGCAGAACAGGCACTTGTTGCAGCAAAGCCGGGTGCCGGACATCATCGGGGTGGAAAAGTTCAGGCCCAGGGGCGCGTATTCACCCTTGCGGATGGCAAATTCCATCGGCTGGCCGTCGCGCAGAACCTGCACTGTCAGGCGTCGCTGGGCGGTAAGCGCCTGGTAGTCGATGAAGTCGATGACTGGCAAGCCGTCGACGCGCGTCAGCCGGTCGCCGGCTTGGATGCCCGCGCGCTCGGCGGGGCTGTGGGGATCGACCGATACAATGAGATGAGACATGGTTGACTTCCTTTACAAACTTCTCCACATATATATTATGCCTCATTTTTGTCATTAAGTCAATGGGAAATGCACAGCATTGACCAACACAGCTGCAAAACATGTAAATATTTACTGAAAGCCCCCTTGTCAAAAATGGGTAAATCGTATATAATGAAATGAAGCTAAGGGTTAACATAGGCCTTATTATATTTATCGGGAGGATGAGCAACCATGCAGAAGTATGTTTACCTTTTCAGCGAAGGTAACGCGACCATGAGGAACCTGCTGGGCGGCAAGGGCGCCAACCTGGCGGAAATGACCTCGCTGGGCATGCCCGTGCCCCAGGGCTTCACCATCACCACTGAAGCCTGCACCCGCTACTATGAGGATGGCAAGACCATCGGCGCTGACATCCAGAAGCAGATCGACGAGGCCCTGGCCAAGATCGAGGCGATCAACGAAAAGAAATTTGGCGACGCCAAGAATCCGCTGCTGGTTTCCGTGCGCTCCGGCGCCCGCGCTTCCATGCCCGGCATGATGGACACCATTCTGAACCTGGGCATCAACGACGAGGTGGCCGCGGGCCTGATCGCCGGCAACCCCGATCCCAAGTTCGAGCGCTTCGTGTATGACAGCTATCGCCGCTTCATCCAGATGTTCTCCGACGTGGTCATGGAGATCCCGAAGAAGACCTTCGAGGTCATCATCGACGAAATCAAGGAGAAGAAGGGCGTCACCAACGACATCGACCTGGATGTAGACGACATGAAGGAGCTGGTCGCCCGCTTCAAGGCCTACTACAAGGAGCAGAAGGGCGAGGACTTCCCCTCCGATCCCTATGCCCAGATGATGGAAGCCGTGAAGGCCGTGTTCCGCTCCTGGGACAACCCCCGCGCCAACGTCTATCGCCGCATGAACGACATTCCCTATTCCTGGGGCACTGCCGTCAACGTGATGCCCATGGTGTTCGGCAACCTGAACAACCAGTCCGGTACCGGCGTGGCCTTCACCCGCAACCCCGCCACCGGCGAAAAGAAGCTGTTTGGCGAGTACCTGATCAACGCCCAGGGCGAGGATGTCGTGGCCGGCATCCGCACCCCCAGCAAGATCGAACAGCTGAAAGAGGAAATGCCCCAGGTTTACGAGCAGTTCCAGAAGATCGCCACCAACCTGGAAAACCACTACAAGGACATGCAGGACATGGAGTACACCATCGAGAATGGCAAGCTCTACATGCTGCAGACCCGCAACGGCAAGCGCACCGCCGCCGCGGCGCTGAAGATCGCCGTGGACCTCGTGGACGAGGGCATGATCACCGAGAAGGAAGCCGTGATGCGCGTCGAGCCCAAGCAGCTTGACAGCCTGCTGCATCCCACCTTCGACGCCAAGGCCCTGAAGAAGGCTACCCCCATTGGCGAAGGCCTGGCGGCCTCTCCCGGAGCAGCCTGCGGACAGGTGGTGTTCTCCGCTGAGGACGCCAAGACCTGGGCTGATCACGGCCATCGCGTAGTCCTCGTTCGACTGGAGACCAGCCCCGAGGACATCGAGGGCATGGTAGCTTCCCAGGGCATCCTGACCGTGCGCGGCGGCATGACCTCCCACGCGGCGGTCGTCGCCCGCGGCATGGGCACCTGCTGCGTGTCCGGCTGCTCTGACATCAAGATGCACGACAACAAGACCTTCGAGCTGGGCGGCCGCACCTTCCACGAGGGCGACTGGATCTCCGTGGACGGCTCCACCGGCAAGATCTACGGCGAGGCCATCGCCACCGCCGAGGCGACCATCTCCGGCGACTTCGGTCGGTTTATGGCTTGGGCGGACGCCGTTCGCAAGCTGCGCGTGCGCACCAACGCCGATAACCCCCGCGATGCCATGCAGGCCGTGAAGTTCGGCGCTGAGGGCATCGGCCTGTGCCGCACCGAGCACATGTTCTTCGAGGGCAACCGTATCAAGGCCATGCGCGAAATGATCGTGGCCAAGGACGTGGAGAGCCGCAAGAAGGCGCTGGCCAAGGTCAAGCCCTATCAGCAGGGCGACTTCGAGGCCATGTACGAGGTGCTCCAGGGCCGCCCGATGACCGTGCGCTACCTGGATCCGCCGCTGCATGAGTTCGTGCCCACCAAGGAGGAGGACATCGTCGAGCTGGCCAAAGAGATGAAGCTGGACGTTGAAGACCTGAAACAGACCATTGCCGGTTTGCACGAGTTCAACCCGATGATGGGCCACCGCGGCTGCCGCCTGGCCGTCACCTATCCCGAAATCGCCGAGATGCAGACTGAGGCTGTCATCTCCGCTGCCATCAACGTCAACCGCAAGCATCCCGAGTACAAGATCGTGCCCGAGATCATGATTCCGCTGGTGGGCGAGGTGAAGGAGCTCAAGTTCGTCAAGGATGTCGTGGTCAAGACAGCGGACCGCCTGATCAAGGAAGCCGGCGTGGACATGAAGTACCACGTGGGCACCATGATCGAGATTCCGCGCGCGGCCGTGACCGCCGGCGAAATCGCCAAGGAGGCCGAATTCTTCTCCTTCGGCACCAACGACCTGACCCAGATGACCTTCGGCTTCAGCCGTGACGACGCCGCTAAGTTCCTGGGCGCCTACTACGAGAACAAGATCTACGAGTTCGATCCCTTCGCCAAGCTGGACCAGACCGGAGTCGGTGCGCTGGTGCAGTTGGCGGCCGAGCAAGGCCGCGCCACTCGCCCCGATATCCACTTGGGCATCTGCGGCGAGCACGGCGGCGATCCGTCGAGCATCGAGTTCTGCCACAGGATCGGCCTGGACTATGTATCCTGCTCTCCGTTCCGCGTGCCGATCGCCCGCCTTGCTGCTGCGCAGGCCGCGATTCAGAACAGCTGATAGGCATTCGCGGTCAGCTATAGAACAAGCGAATAGTAATCGCCGGTTCCGCTCCATTACAAATAGAGCGGAACCGTTTTTTGATACAGACCAATGTCTGTTTTTGCTTGCCTCGGTTATTGGCGTTACATGAATGACACAATCATGAAGCATTGAGCCGCATGCCCAAAATGTTCAAAAAACGGAAAACATTTCTACATTAAATTAGCCGATTTATAGCTGTTGCGCTGTTGACAGGAACGATTTGTAATGATAACATTAAATTTGGCGCGGATGCATCTTTTTCATCACTTCTGCGGTCTAAGAAGCGATGTTTCAGATCAGGTCGTATGCTTGGTCGCCCAAAAATATCACAAGGAGCACACATCAATGAAAAAGCTGGTCTATTTGCTGGTCTTAAGCCTCTGCCTGAGCAGTGCAACAGGGGTTTCTTCCGCATGGATGTCGGCCCTGGCCGAAAAGGATTCGGGGTCCGTCTCCGATCCGTCTCCAAGCAATCCGGGCTCGAGTAGGACGCTGCCAAAATCCTCCGGCAGCAAGTCGAAGAAAAGCAAATCAGGCAACAGTAAAAACAAGCTAAAAAAGACCGAAGTCGAAAAGGAAAAGGAGTATATCCTTGATCTCGACAAGAACAGCCAGGTTCATCTCAGCACCATATTGAAATTCGCAAAGATCGAGATCAAGCTCAAGGATATAAAGTCCATTAAGTACGAGGATAAGAAATATAAAAAATACATATCCTGGGAACCGGATGAGGAAAAAGAATACGATTATGTTTTTACTGTTTTGAAAAACTTCAAGGAGATCAGGCTTCGCATCGTTACCAAGAAGGATGAAAAGCTTCTGGTTCTCCAAAATGGCGCAAAGGCCGTCAAGGACAAGGTGGAGAAGCGCGACGACGACACCCCCGGACAGCGAACCGAAGAAAAGGCAGCGCCTCTGCCCGAGCCTGAACAGCCTGCGGATGAGATACAGGCTGATAACGGGAAGGCGGAAGAAGACAGCGCCGATGAAGCGACGCTCACCCTCGATACGCCTGAGGCGGTGGAATCCGAGGCTGCTTCGGATGAAGCTGAACAGTCAGCTGATACAGAGACGGACAATGCCGTCGACGAACAGACTGTAGTCGAAATTGAACCGGATGGCTCTGAGACGCAGGATACTCCCGAAGCCCCTGCGAGGGAAGAGGCAAGTCAGGCCGTAGAAGCAAGCAGCGCAGAGAGCGCCGACGCGGAAGCGTCTATAGAAGCGGATCAGGATGAAACCGTCGTAACCGTTGAGGGGGAGACCGATACCGCGAGTGCCGCGGCGGAAGCGCCCGCGGAGACCGGCGAGGGTCAGGCTGCATCGACCGACAATCAACCGGAATCGACGGACGGCAAAAGCGAGACTGGCGAGGCGCAAGCCACCGCTCCCGAAAACCAGGAAAAACAGACCGAAGAGAAGACCGAGCAGGTCTCCGGCGCGCCGGACGCCGAGGGCATGGACTCCCCCCGGCAAGGGGCGGGTACGCAGATACCGATGGAAGCTGAGGCTTGGTTCAAGCGGGGTACCGACCTGCAGTGGGGCACGCTCCAGGAGATCGTCGCTTTGCTGACCGGCGGTGAGACGGTATACATCCAGACCGGCAACCTGCTGATGATCCGTCAAGCGCCATTGCAGATGTTGTCCACGGTGGTAATGACGCCGGATACAGATGTGTTCAAGGGCGGCAATTACGCTGTCTGCATCTCCGTCGACAATCCCGCCATTGTGGCAGAGCCTGTGCTGATCCAGCCCATACAGATGCCGACGCTGGGCGAGAAGGCCGACCTCTACGTGTGGGTCAGGCAGGATGAATCCACCGCGCCCGGCGATCAGGGGGAAGGGGAGAAGCCGGCACTCGTCGTCACGGCAACCGGCCTCGCGGAACAGGGATGGAGTCGGACCCAACCCCAGTTCACGCTGTCGGGCATTCCGGAGGGCAAGGAGTGGTCCTACGCCACGATCATCTATGACGAGCGTATCGTGCCGATTACCTACAATAGTTATACCCCCGACCAGGAGGGTGTTTACACCGTGCGCTTCGCCATGCTGGACGAGCTTGGGGACATCGTGAGCGCTTCGGAACGCTATTCCCTCCAACTGGACTGGACCCCGCCGGAGGTGTCCATAGAGGCCGACGAGGAGACAGACTATACGCTGAACATCAGCGCAAGCGACAACGCCAGTGGCGTGGACAAGATATCCATTGACGGGGGCAAGACCTGGCACAGCATGGAGGATGGCAGCTATACCATCACCGAAAAGGAAGAAAAGACCTTCGAAGCCGGTGCGATCCAGGTCACTGATGTGGCCGGGAACCTCTTCAAGACCTCGGAGGAATACACGACAGAGGAAGCCGAGGGCGGTGAAGGCGAAGAGGGCGAAGAAGGCGAGGACGCCGGCGATGAAGGCGGCGGCGGTGGCGGCGGCGGTGGAGACAGTTCCAACACCCCCAAGCTGCCCCATTCCAGCGGCGACGGGGACGAGGGCACGGAGTACGACGCCCTGAGCCTGGATATTCCCGACGAGCCGATGGAGCAGCTGACCGTTGGCGGCGAGCGCCTGGATTTGACGCTGTTGTTGGCTTCGGCCCAGGAGGCGGGGGCCCCTGTGGGCAAAAACAGACCCTTTACGGCGTGGCTGCGGCACTGGGACGACGCCTCCGAAGGCGATGCCCTGAACACGCTGGTATTGGAGGCTGATCTGGATGACAACATGGGCGACGTGTTCAGCTACGAATGGCACTTCAACGGCGAGGTTTACAGGATGCTGGCCAACAGCGGCATAAAGTACATGGCCCTGAAGGTCAGCGACGCCGTGGTCGCGTTCCCCACGGAGGGCTTTGTCGGCGGCACGCGGTACACCGAACTGAAGATGCAGGGCGTATCCACCCGCAAGTTTGACTATACGTTCACGATGCGGCTCAACCTGGACCCCAGCCACGTTTCGGCGATGAATGAGAGCGACTTCTCCCAGGATTGCGACCTTTCAATCCATGTGGAGGTGGAGGGCAAGAACTACGAACTGAGCAATTCGCCCCAGAGCATGATGTATTTCTATAATGTCTTCGTTGGCCCCGAGGACATGATGGATCAGCCCTTTGGGGAGTATGAACCGGCTGCCTGAGAGCAGCCAACGACCAATGAGGGAGGCTGAATCCATGAGGAAATCCAAGCTACGTATTTGCGGACTGATCCTGACGCTGGCCATGCTGGCGGGCGTTCCCGCGCTGGCCCAGGTGACCTTCCAGGGCACGGTCGTATCCAGCAAAACCATCGTGGTCAACGCGCCGTTCGGTGGCATCGTGGATGAGATCAACCTGCGAAAGGGCGATCCCGTGAAGATCGGCGAGCCTGTGGCCACCATTCGGACCACCAAGGTGTTCGCTGAGATGGACGGCACCGTCAGCGGCATCTTCGCCAGGGAGGGCGATCAGTGCGAGGGCATCACCGAGCGCTACGGTGCTGAGATGTACCTGGAGCCGGTGAACCGCTATGTGGTTTCGGCCACCACCGAGAAGGCCTACAACAGCAGCGAAACCCGTTACATCCACATCGGCGAACGCGTGCACCTGGCCTGCACCAAGGACGGCACCCACGTGGGCACCGCCGTGGTCACCAATGTGGGCGGCGCGACTTCCGGCGACAGTGGCGGGTCGAGCGACAGCTCCTCTGGCGGAAGCAGCGCGAGCTATACCAGCTACAAGCTGGAGGTTACCAGCGGTGATTTCTACATGGGGGAGACGGTGGGCATCTACCGCGACGCCGACCATTCCTCTGCCAGCCGCATCGGGCGCGGCACGATCGAGCAAAACTCCGCCGTGGCCATCAAGGGCACCGGCAGCGTGCTGAAGCTGCACGTGCAGGTAGGCGACCACGTGGAGCGCGGAGAGGTGCTGTTCGAGACGGTGGAAGGCGTATTGGACGGCCTGTACGCCATGGATAACGTCATCTGCTCCCCGTTGAACGGCATTGTGGCTACCGTGGACGCCTCCCAGGGCAGCGCCGTGGAGAAGAATGGCAAGCTGATCTCCATCTACCCCGAGGAGGCATTGCAAATCGCCATCAAGGTATCGGAGTTGGATCTGAAGGAGATCCACGAGGGCGACAAGGTGTCCATTGAATTTGAGTGGGACATGGATGGCACACGCCAGGTGGAAGGCGTGGTGTCCAGCATATCCCGCGTGGGTGAGGAGCAGACCGACAAGACCAGCGACGCCCAGTACACCGCCTATGTGGACTTTACCCCCGACGATACCGTGCGCCTGGACATGACGGTGAGCGTATATACGCACGACGACGGCTCCGGAGATGTGCTGGCCGATGAGGATGCCGGCGAGGATGCGCATTGAAAGTGACAATCAAATAAAGGAGATATATCGCAATGAAGAAAATCTGCATTCTGCTGGCCCTGGTGCTGGCGCTGGCCTGTGTTCCCGCATTCGCCGCCGAGGGCGACGCGGTCCTGGGCATTTCCAACGAAAACAGGCTCAATTTCAGCTATGGCTTTTCCCAGGGAGATACCCTTTACATGGTCAGCTACGGCACGCTGTACACCTATAAGGTTGGCGATTCCGACCTGAAGGAATACAGCATCGAGCTGCCGGAGGACATGGGTGATGTCGGTGCCAGTTTTGAATATGCCATGCTGCCCTTTGCCGCTGACGGCAAGCTGTACTCCTTGAACCTGATCACCGCGTACGATGAAGACACCGAGTTCAAGGGCGCGACTGTGACCGAGCTGACGCTTCAGGGCGACAACACCTTCAAGAGCACCAAGGTCTGCGATGTGGATTGGAATGACCTGGTGGAATACTATGACAACAGCTCCTATCCCATCCAGCCCGACAGCATCCTGGGCATGGGCGGTCAGGCGTTTGCCCGCTATTATGACAGCATGGGCGATTACCATACGCTGGCCATCGACCTGGCCAGCGGCGAAACCCGGGATGTCGACTTGCTGGTGGGCGCCTATACCATTACGCCCTACAAGGAGGGCACCCTGCTGGTCGAGGCCTACGATGCCGAGACGGACGATGCGGTGACGCTGCTCAGCTACAATCCCGCCGAAGACAGCGTGGAGCCGCTGTGCGAGATTCCCGTTGAAAACTATACGCCCCTGATCGGGCTGGCCTACGATCCCGGCACGGACACCATCTACTGCATCAAGGGCGGCGAGGTCTGCGTAGTGGATACTCAGAACGGCATCGTCAGCGAGGGTATCACCGAGATGCCCATCGAGGCCTACACCTCCGCGCCGGGCTGCATACTGGATGGCGGCTATTATGCCTTCTGCAGCGAGGGCGCCGGCATCCGGAACCTGGACCCCGCCCAGAAGGCCCAGAGCAAGCTGAGGATCAGCGACAGCTTCTGGAATGAGAGCGTGAACTCCGCCTATTACCGCTATGCCAATGCCCACGGCGATGTCAGCGTTGTGCTGTCCCGTGAGTACAGCGAAGTGGAAAACCTGATTGAAAACATGATGAACCGGGACGACCGCGTCGATGTGTACGTGCTGAGCACCTCCAGTTCGATCTTCGAAGCCCTGCACAATCGCGGCTACCTGATGGAACTGGACGGCAACGAGAAAGTCAAGGCGCTGGCGGATACCATGTATCCCTCCGTCCGCGAAAAGCTGTCCACCGACGGCCACCTGGTCGCCCTGCCGCTGTCCACCTACAGCTGGTCCGTGGGCATCAATGAAGCGGCCTTGGAAAAGCTGGGCATGACCCTGGCCGATGTGCCCGACAGCTGGTCTGGCTTCATGGATTTCCTGGCGGGCCTGCAGGGCAAGCTGACCGAAGAGAACGGCTTGCACCTGGTCTCCAGCGGCTATACCGATTCGGATGTGCGCTACGAGCTGATGAACATGATTATGTTGGACTATCAGTACTATGTAAACGCCACCAACCCCGACATGGGCTACGACAGCCCGATGGTGCATGAACTGCTCCAGCAGCTGGAGAAGATCGACTTCACGGCGCTGGGCTGCCCCTCCGACGAAGACGAGCAGGCGTTTATGCTGGATGCCTACGATGAGGAGTCAGTGCTGATGCAGACGAGCACAGGTTGCAGCATCGGCAACTTCTACAGCCAGTTCACGCCCGTGCTGATGCACATTACCCCGGACCAGCCCGCCTATCTGGTGCTGGATTCGACTGTGCTTGTGGTGAACCCCTTCTCGAAGAACGCCGAAGCTGCGCTGGACTTTGTCGGCGAAGTGGTGGACAACCTGTCCATTCAGACCCGCTATTGCATCAACCCCGACCTGAACGAGCCGGTCCGCGGCGAGCAGAACCAGCTCATGCTGGATGAGTTCAAGCAGGATATTGAAGCGGCGCGCGCGGCGTACGAGCAGGCTGCGGCGGATGAAAAGCAGAGCATGGAGCAGGACATCCAGGATGTGGAGAAGAGCTACGCCTACGCCGAGGAGAACAGCTGGGATGTCTCTCCGAAGGAGCTGGAGTGGTATCGCGCCCATGACGACAACATCAACATCTCCATTTATAATTGGCTCTACCCCGATACGTCTTCCGAAGAGGAAAGCGGCATCGGCCAGGGCGCTGAGGCCGAGGAACTGATTGAGCAGTACCTGGGCGGTCAGATCGACCTGAACGAGATGCTCGCAGGCATCGACAGGAAGGTGCAGATGCGCCGCCTGGAGGGCAACTGACGGGACGTTGACCGATAATAAATCATAATAATCTCCATTGCGGCGGGGATGGGCTTCGGCCCGTTCCCGCCGGTCATGGGAGGACACAGTGTTTATTCGCAAGAAATCCGTTTGGCTGTTCCTGATGCCCGGCCTGCTTGGGCTCTTGCTGTTTTATGTGGTGCCCTTTTTCGGAGGGATCTATTACAGCCTGACCGACGGCACTTATAAAAACGCCTTCGTGGGCATGGCCAATTACGCCGACATATGGAAAAACCAGATGTTCCTGCTGGGACTGAAGAATACACTCGAGCTGTCGCTGATCTGCGCCCCGCTGGTATGGGTGTTTTCCTTCGCCATCGCATCCCTGCTGAACCGGTTGCGGCCCAAGGGCGCTTTTTTTCGCAACAGCGTGCTGTTGCCCTACCTGATGCCATCCTCGGCCATGCTGCTGTTCTGGCTGGTGATCTTTGACTTCGGCGGGGTGATCAATCGCATCGTGGTCGCCCTGGGCATGGAACGGGTGATGTGGCTCCAGGGCAGCCAAATGCGCGTGCCCATCATATTGCTGTTCGTATGGAAAAATCTGGGCTTTGCGGTCATCATATTCCTGTCGGCCATACAGGCCGTTCCCGAACCCCTGTATGAGTACGCCACGCTGGAAGGCGCGGGCTTTTTGCGTCAGACCTTTGGCATCACCCTGCCGATGATCGTACCTACCGCGTTCCTGGTCATCATACTGGAGTGGATCAACGCCTTCAAGATCTTCAAGGAGGTCTACTTCATCAGTGGCTCCTATCCGGATGAATCGGTCTATACGCTGCAACACTATATGAACAACATGTACAACAAGCTGAATTACCAGAACGTGACAACGGCCGCCTACAGCTTTGCGGTGATCGTGTTCGCGCTGTTCGGCGTGTTGTTTCTGACCCAGCGCCGCCTGCTGAAGCGGCTGACCTGAACCGGGGGTGTCTGAAATGGAAAAGCTGACGGTTCGACAGCCCGGGGGCAGGAAGCTGTTTACCCGGTCGGTGCTGGGGTTGCTGGCCATCATCATGCTGGTGCCCGTGGTGGTAACGATACTGTACTCGTTCTGTTCGCCCGATGAAATCGACGCGTTCATGAAGACCCGGGGCAACTATGACAACGCCTTGTGGATGGAACTCAAGCTCTCCCCGAAGGTCTTTTCTCTGAGCCAGTACTATGAGATTTTGGTACTGGACATGTCCATACTGCGCATGTTCGTCAATTCCGCTGTCTACGCGGTGCTCATACTGCTGGGCCAGGCGGTGGTGATCCCGATGATGGCCTATGCGCTCAGCCGCTTCCGCTTCCGGGGGCGCGAAGCCATATTCTTCGGCATCATCATGCTGATGCTGCTGCCGTTTCAGGTCACGATGGTGCCTAACGTGCTGACACTGCGCACCATCGGGCTTCTGAACACGGTGTGGGCGGTGATCATACCGATGTGGTTTTCGCCGTTTTACATCTTTCTGATCCGCCAGTTCATGCTGGGCCTGCCAAACGAACTGCTGGAGGCGGCCCAGATGGACGGCGCGGGCACGTTGCGCTGCTACAGCTACGTGGTGATTCCGGTGTGCCGGCCGGTGATTGGCGCGGCCATCGCGCTGTCCTTCGCCGATTGCTGGAACCTGGTGGAGCAGCCCATGACCTACCTGAGCCAGCGAGCGGATCTCTATCCGCTGTCGGTGGAATTCAACCGGCTGGCGGGCTCCAACGCCAAGATCGTGTTTGCCGGCGCGGCGCTGTACATACTGCCGGCGCTGTTTATCTACCTTTACTTCCTGAACGACATTTTGTCGGGCGTGCAGCTGACGGAGCTGAAATAGCGCGCCATGCCCCTTCGGGGCGATTCGATGACAGAGAGGGTATCTGCGATGAATTTGAAGAAATTTGCCATCCGGGGCATCGTATTCCTGGCGATCTTTGTGGCCCTGTGCATGTTCTTTTCCGGTACGGTGCGCACAATTACCACGCCCAAGGTGCGCCTGGTTACGCCGAAGAAGGGCAAGCTGGAGGAGCGGATCAAGCTGACCTGCAAGCCCGCCTTCCCGACGGTGGAGCCAGTGAGCTTCGCCCTGAGCGACGGACTGACGCTGAGCATTGTGAACGTCAATTCCCGCGCGGGCTATACGGTCAAGGCGGGCGAGGTGATCGTAGAGGCCAAAGTTGCCGATTACGACGCCAAATACAAGCAGTATCAGCAGGACTACGATACCGCCGCCGCGCAGCTGCTCTCCATTGAGAACAAGAACCGCAAGACCCGCATAAACCAGCGGGACCAGGCCTATGCCGACGCCTACTACGGCTTGCAGCAGGCCCGTCACAACGCTGTCGACAAGGAGATGGACATGGATTCCCAGCTGCTTAAGGAAAAGCTTGAGCGGGTGGACACCGGCTATCCCGAGGACGCCAGCGACACCCTGAAAAAGCTGATCGACGACTGGCGCAGCGCCAACGAGGCCCTGGAAAAGGCACAGCAAACGATGGAAAGCGTGTCGCGCTACAACATCGACGACACTGTGTGGTCCTACATCACCGAGCGCAAGGAGCAGCAGGAAAAGCTCGAGGACGCGGAGAAGGGCCTGCGCAACCTGGTGGCCCTCAACGACAGCGCCAAGGCCATCACCGCGCCCCACGACGGGTATATGGCGGAGATGAAGGTGAACGCGGGGGATACCTATGACGGCAGCCAGCCGATGTTCACTATCACGCCTGAGAATACGCTGCCCGTGCTGCGGGCGGACCTGTCCAATGTAACGCGCACCGTGACGGAGGGCATGGACGTCTCCATGGAATCCGACAGCGGCGTTTCCAGCAAGGTTCTCGGCATCGGCACTGATAGCGAGAACAAGAAATACTGCGACATCGAGATGACCAAGCAGCTCATCAATGCGGTGGGCAGCGTTTACAGCATCCTCGAAACCGGCACCAGCATGATCCTGGTCTACAATGCCCGGGAAGCCACCACGCTGCTGGATACCAATGTGGTGCGCGGCACCAAACCCGATTATTATGTCTTCATTGCCAAGCGCAACGAAGGCGCGTTCGCAGGGGACACCTACAAGATCGAGGAAAAGAAGGTCAATGTGGTGGCAATGACCTCCGAGAAGGTGTCGGTGCAGGACGACCTGAGCGCCTATCTCATCGCCTATGGCGAGGACCGCAATATCCGCAGCGGCGATACCGTGATGCAGTACGTGCAGTCGGATTCCGACGAAGATGAATCTGAGGACTGATCGGGGGCGCATAACATGAAATATCGCAGGCGCATACTGCCCTGGGTGCTGATGGCCCTGGGCGCGGCGATGGCTCTGTGGGCGATGGTCATGCTTTGCCAGACCCCCAATGTGCTTCAGTATACGATTCTCGCGCCGGAAGCGGGGGAGAATAATGCCACCATCGACGCCTCCCTGGAAAAGGCGAAGGAAGTCCTGGAGTCGCAGCGCGTCAATTACGCCGGCATGGCCCTCGGCGGCGGCATCAGCAGGATCAAGCTTTCCTCCGACACTGGGTACGCCGACGTCAACCTGATCGCAATGGACGAGGGCTGGCTGGAGGTCTATCCCCGCTTTTTGAAGGCCGGGCGGCGCATCAGCGAACTCGAGCTACAACATGGTACGGCGGTGATCGTGCTGGATGAGGACCTGGTCATCAGGCTGTTTGGCTCGACGCTGCCGGAATCGGCCACCGTCAAGCTGAATGAAGTGGAATTCAGCGTGGTTGGTTCCGTCAGGCACGGCGGCAGCGTGTTCGGCGGGCGAGGCGTGGGGGATGGCGTGCCCTATGACGCCTACATTCCATTGAAGGCCGCGGTGACCAACGGTATCTCCCTGGAGACCCTGACGATGTCCGCCAGGCCGCGCAGCGGTTCCGGCTGGGCCAACACCTTTTTGGCTGGCGTCCAAAAATGGACTGAGGACGGCCAGCTGATCGACCTGAACAAGGAGGCCATGCGCCGCACGATACTGCCCCGCCTGTTGCTGTTGATCGTGGGATTGTACGCGCTGTACGGGGTGTTCCTGCGATTGACCGACCGGGTTATGGGCTGGTTTGCGGGCTACCGGGAAGCGTTGAAACAGCGTTACTTCCGGGAGATGATCCCCAGGCTTGTGGGCATCATCGCGCTGACGCTGGTATGCTACGCCGCGTTGGTGGGCGCGACCTGGCTGCTGCTGACCTTTTCCGTGCAGCCGGTGTACATTTTCACCGAGTGGGTGCCTGACAACTTCGTGGAATGGTCGTCCATCACAAAGGTATTCTGGAATTTGATCGCAAGCTCAGCGGGACTGGTGCGCATCGGCACGCGGGAGCTGCGCATTGTGGAATTCTGGGGCGGCCTGCTGCGCTGGGGCATCATACTCGCCCTGCTGGGCGCGGCGCTGCTGCCTAAGGCACGGAAGCAAGGAAAATAAACGATTCAGGGGCGGCGTATGGCCGTCCCTGTAGTATTTCTCGATTATGTGGCCTGCTGTCGCGGGCGGCGTCCCCAACGGACGAAGTAGTACGTCACCTCGATCGCGCAGCAGCACATCCAGCCCACCGGATAGCCGAAGCCCACCAGGAACGGGGTATTGGCCAGGAAGCGCGTGACCACGAAAAGATAGATCTGGCGGATAAGCACAAAGGACAGCAGCATGATGAACATCGGCGCGCGGGAATCGCCCCGGCCCCGCAGCGCCCCGGCCAACGTATGGTTGACGCAGTTAAACAGCAGGAAAAAGGTGTTCGAACGCATGAACAACACGCCGAATTCGATCACCGACGGGTCCTGGCTGAACAGCCGCACGGCTGGCTCCGCGAAGATCACCAGCACTACTGCCACCGCCAGCGTTATTCCCAGTGACAGCAGTATGGTCGTCCAGGTGCCCCGGTCAGCCCGATCATACTGCTTTGCGCCGATGTTCTGGCTGACGAAGGTGGTGGCGGCCATGGCGGTGGATTGCATGGGCAGCATGATGAACTGATCCAGCTTGTTGTAGCAGCTCCACCCTGCCATACAGGATGAACCGAAGTGATTCACATAGGATTGCACAAATACGTTGGAAAAGGCCGTGATGACCGACTGTATGCCCGCGGGCAGGCCGACGGCGAATATGCGCCGCAGCACCGGCCATTCGATGCGCAGGTCCCGCCAGGTCAGCCGGTAGATGTCCCTTGTGTGGGTCAGCAGCCGCAGCACCAGCACCGCGGAGACCAGCTGGGACAGTATCGTGGCGTAGGCCACGCCCGCGATGCCCGCCCTCAGGCCGATCACGAAGGCCAGGTCCAGCACGATGTTCAGTATACTGGTCAGCGCCAGGAACATCAGCGGCCGGGTGGTGTCGCCCACGGCCCGCAATATGCCGCTGCCGGTGTTGTAGATCAGCAGCCCCGAAAAGCCCCAGAAGTAGATGGTCAGGTAGGTGACGGCGTCCTCAAACACGTCGTCGGGGGTGGACATCAGTCGCAGCATGGGCCGCACCCCGGCCACGCCGATCAGCGTGAACACTATGCACATCACGAACGTGACGGCCACGGTGGTCTCTACGGCGCTGTGCAGGCGTTCCATGTCCCGGGCCCCGAAGTGCTGGGCAATCACCACGCCCGCGCCCACCGAGAAGCCGTTGAAGAAGAACACCAGCATGTTCACGATCATCGTCGTGGAGCCGACGGCGGCAAGTGCCTCCTTACCCACAAAGTTGCCCACCACGATACTGTCTACCGTGTTGTACATCATCTGGAAGATGTTGCCCAGCATCAGTGGCAGCGCAAAGAGTATGATCTGGCGTATGATCGATCCACTGGTCATGTCCCGCGTCGTTCCGCGCCGTGCGAGTTTCAAAGCCATATATTACCGCCCCTTCTGTTTCATTATAGAACACTCCGGGGAATTGCGCAAGCGGCGGCGCGGAGATATAACGTCGGATATGGCGGCGATAAACTAACCGGATTTGTTTACCTGCTTTGTATTGACGCGGGTACATCAAACGTGTATAATAAAGCGGATTTTTGGAGAGAAAGACCAACAAGGAGATGAAATACTATGAATGACATTATCAATTACATGTCCAAGGAACTGGGGGGCGCTTCCCCGGCCCTGACCGCGGCCTATCTGGTCGTGGGTGTGCTGATCCTGATCATGTCGGTCGTGTGCCTGGTGCTGGAGATCCGGGTGTGGCTGTGCTATAGCAAAGCCAACAAGCGGGGCATCTCCACGAACATGACCGGCATTGAGAGCGCCCGGTACGTGCTGGACCAGGCAGGCCTGACCCAGGTCAAGGTGCGCAAGGCCGGGTTCATCCGCGAGGCTATCTTCGGCAACTACTACAACGTAGCCACCAAGACCATCTACATGCGGTCCTGGCTGGGCAAGATCGACAACAAGACCTCAGTGACCTCCACCGCCCTGGGCGTGCAGAAGGTGGCCATCGCCCGCCTGTGCGAGGAGGGCGACGAGCAGGCCAAGCTGCGCGGACGGCTGTCGCTGCTGGGCATCTTTGGCCCGCTGCTGTTCATCCCGGTGATACTCATTGGCATGGTCATCGACTATCTGATCATGAAGGACATCACCCTCATATCCTACGCCTCCATGGCGCTGAGCTTCCTGCTGTTGGTTGCCGGATTCGTCGTCACCTGGCTGAACATCCCCGTAGAGAAGCGGGCCAACCAGCTCGCCCTTAGGATGATGCGGGACTACGGCCTCGCGAACGAGGACGAGCTGGAGATGATGGCCGAGGTTTACGACGCCTACATCCTGTCCTACATCGCCCAGTTCATACTCGAGGTGCTGCGCGTGGTGCAGTGGATTCTGGAGATCGTCATAAAGATGCAGAACAAGAACAGCGACTGACGTATTGCAGCGAACATAAAAGCCATTCCGGCGTGCCGGAATGGCTTTTATGATTGTTTTCTATATCACCTCAACCTTGATGAGGTTGGTGTTGCCGCTCTTGCCGTTGGTGACGCCGCCTGTAATGACGATCTTGTCACCACTCTTCAGCCCCAGCTTTTCCTTTGCCAGCTGGGTGGCCACGTAGAACAACACGTCGGTGGAGGTGTATTCCACGCTCAGCGCGGGCAGCACGCCCCAGGACAGGGCCAGCTTGCGCATGGTATGCTCGCTGGTGGTGACGCCCAGTATGTCTACGGGGGCGCGAAAGCGGGAGATCATCCGCACGGTGCTGCCGGACAGCGAGCAGGCCACGATGGCCTTTGCGCCAACATCGATGGCCATGGCGCACACGGCGTGGCTGATGGCGTCCACGGTGGAATGGGTGACGAATTGGTTGTCGTGGAAGCGCTGGGCGTAGTCGATCTCGCCCTCGGTGGCCTCGGCGATCTTCGCCATCACGGCCACCGATTCCACCGGGTGCTTGCCTGCGGCGGTCTCGCCGGAGAGCATCACGGCGCTGGTGCCGTCGTACACGGCGTTGGCCACGTCGGAAATCTCGGCGCGGGTGGGGCGGGGGTTGTGGATCATCGACTCCAGCATCTCTGTGGCGGTGATGACCCGCTTGCCGATCAGGCGGCACTTGGTGATCAGCTTCTTCTGCACGGCGGGCAGCTGCTCATAGGGGATCTCCACGCCCATGTCGCCGCGGCCGATCATGATGCCCTCACAAGCCTCGCAGATCTCCTCGACGTTGTCGATGCCCGACTGGTTCTCCAGCTTGGCGATCAGGCTGATGTGACTTCCGCCGTTGGCGTTCAGAAAGGCGCGTACGTCCAGCAGGTCCTGTTTGCGGGACACGAAGGAGCAGGCCACGTAGTCCACGCCGTTTTCGATGCCGAACAACAGGTCGGCCTTGTCCTGCTCGGACAGGTAGATCTGGTTCAGCACCTTGCCCGGGAAGCTCATGCTCTTGCGATCGGACAGCTCGCCGCCGATGGCCACCACGCAGCGCACTTCGGGCCCGACGATCTCCTGCACATCCAGGGTGATGAGGCCGTTGTTCACCAGCACCCGGTCGCCGACCTTCAGGTCGTCGGCCAGACCCGCGTAATTGACGGAGACCTGGGTTTCGTCGCCGGGCACATCGTCCACATGCAGCGTGAAGGGCGCGCCTTCGACCAGCTGTATGGGGCCTTTGGCAAAGGTCTTGATGCGGTACTCCGGGCCCTTCGTGTCCAGCATGATGGCGATGGGCAGGTTCAGCTGCTCCCGCACGCGCACGATGGTGTCAATCTTGGCCTTGTGCTCGGGATGGGTGCCGTGGGAGAAGTTGATGCGGGCGATATTCATGCCCGCATTGCACATGGCGGTCAATACCGCCTCCGACTCGCTGGCCGGGCCGATGGTGCAAATGATCTTGGTCTTTCTCATGGGTGTCACCTCATATTTCTTCAGTTTATAATGCAATTATAGAATACAGAACCGCTCCATGTCAATCACCGGCACTGGACAAACCGCTTCAAATCGTGTATAGTTGTAGCCAAGAAAATACAATGGAGGAAATGACCATGCCCGAGAAGACCACCAGCGTGCAGATCGTGCTGCCCCAGCATTGCAACGGCTATGCGAAGCCCCGCCTGTTCGGCGGCCAGATCATGGCCTGGATCGACATCGTAGGCGCGGTGGCGGCGCGCCGCTACACCAACAGCGCTGTGACCACCGTATGTATCGACAACCTCAGCTTTCTCGAACCCGCCTACCTGAACGACACGGTGGTCCAGGAGGCCGAGGTGGTATGGACGGGACGCACCTCGCTGGAGGTGAAGGTGGACAGCTATGTGGAGCGCCTGGACGGCAGCAGGGAGCGGGTGAACCGGGCCTATGTCGTCTTTGTGGCCCTGGACGAGAATGATCGGCCAAAGCCGGTACCCACCTTTACCCCCGAGACCGACGCCGAAAAGCGGGAATTTGCCGCTGCCCAGGAGCGCCGGAAGCAGCGGGTGGGGAAGTAGCCCATTGCGAAATGATCGGGCCGGGGTGGCATCGCCAACCCGGTCCGATCATTTCGCATTTATTTCAAGAACCCGTTGATAATTTGCTCCTCGGCCTCCTGTTCGGTCAGGCCCAGGGTCATCAGCTTGGTCAACTGCTCCCCGGCGATCTTGCCGATGGCGGCCTCGTGCACCAGGGCGGCGTCCACGTCGTTGGCCTCCAGCCCGGGCACGGCCAGTATGCGGCCGTTGTCCATGATGATGGAATCGCACTCGGTGTGGCCGTTGCAGGGGGCATTGCCGACGATCTTCGCGTCGAAGCGCTGGTAGGAATTGTCCCTCGCCACGGACCGGGACACCACGTCAGCGCTGGCTCCGGCTCCGTTCAGCCGTACATCATAGGCGCTCAAGGCACGCTGGCTGCCGTGGGTCATCAGGCGCTCGCGTACCACCAGCTTCGCTCCCGCGGCCAGCTCCGCGATGGTCTTGCGGTCGGTATCGTCCACACCCTTGATCTGGGCCATCTCCATCTCCATGGTGCTGTTTTCGTCCAAATAGACCTCGGTGCCGGGGTTGAGGATGCGCTTGCCCTCGCCGTCGCCGGAACCATAATGCTTCTCGACGTATTTCACCTTTGAGTTTTTTCCCACCCAGAAGCGGTGGATGCCGTCGTGCTCGGAATCCGCCTTGCCGCAGTTGTCAATGCCGCAGCCGGCGATGATGACCACGTCGCAGTCCTCACCGATGAAGAAGTCGTTGTAGACGACCTCGGAAAGGCCGCTCTCGGTGAGCACCACCGGGATGTGCACGCTCTGGCGCTTCGTGCCCGGCTTGATGCGGATGTCCATGCCGCTGACGTCGGTCTTTGAGGTGATCTCAATGTTCGCGGTGGACACCCGACCCACTGACTGGCTGTTGCTGCGGATGTTGTAGGCCCCCTCGGGGATGCTGTGCAGGTCCGCAATCTCCGCGAGGAGCTGCTTCTGTATGCTGTCCAGCTTCATCATGCGCGCCTCCCTTACGAAATCCTGCGGCAGCTTTGCAGCGCCGAGGCGGTGCCCGTCAGCCGGGGCAGTATCTCGTCCCGGGGGCCCTGCATCGCCAGCTCGCCGTCCCGCAGGACCACGATCTCGTCGGCGATGTTCAGTATGCGCTCCTGGTGGGAGATGATGACGATGGCGCTGTCGCGAATGTTCTCCCGCATGCCCTGAAACACCTCAATCAGGTTTTGGAAGGACCACAGGTCGATGCCGGCCTCGGGCTCGTCAAATATGGACAGCGCCGTGCCCCGCGCCAGCACCGTGGCGATTTCGATGCGTTTCAGCTCGCCGCCGGACAGGGAGGCGTTCACTTCGCGGTTGATGTAGTCCCGGGCGCACAGCCCCACGGCGGACAGGTATTCGCAGGCGTCCGACGGGGTGATGTCCCTGCCCGAGGCCAGCCGCAGCAGGTCCAGCACCTGCAGGCCCTTGAAGCGCACCGGTTGTTGTAGGGCAAAGGAGATGCCCAGCCGGGCCCGCTCGGTGATGGAAAGATTTGTGATGTCCTGTCCGTTAAAAGAGATGGTGCCGCTGGTGGGCCTTTCGATGCCCATGATCAGCCGCGCCAGCGTGGACTTTCCCCCGCCATTTGGGCCGGTGATAACCACCAGCCGCCCGTCGGGCACGGTCAGGCTCACGTCTCGCAATATTTCGTGGCTTACGTCGTTCTCGGGAACCTCAAAGGAGATGTGTTGCAGTTCGAGCATGTTCGTTCTTCCTTTTCCTTATCACCGATCATACGAAAAATCTGTTTTTCGCATGACCGGTGATCATCTTTGTTATAGCCTTCTCCAAAGCCCATCCCAGTATTCCGCAATCGTCCGGTCGCTGGAGAACTTGCCGGCGCCGGCGATATTTTCAAGACACATTTTCGCGAAGGCGGTCTTGTCCGCCGTGGCGCGGATGGCCTTCAGCTTCGCCGCCATGTAGGATTCGTAGTCCATCAGCAGGAAATAGTGGTCGGGCTGATGCCAGCTGGCGCCCTCAAGCAGGGCCTTGCGCAGCTCGGCCAGGTCGCCCTCGTACAGCTGGGCGCCCTCGGCGGGAGCGGGCTCGAAGGTGCCGTCAGCCAGGGCGTCGATCACCCGCCTGAGCCGTGGATTGGCGTTGTAGATCGCCACCGGGTCATAGGTGGCCTTCGCGGCGTTGATCTCGTCAACGGTCGCGCCGAATACGAAATTGTTGTCTATGCCCGCCTGCTCGAAGATCTCCACGTTCGCGCCGTCGTAGGTGCCCAGGGTGACCGCGCCGTTGAGCATCAGCTTCATGTTGCCGGTGCCGCTGGCCTCGGTGCCCGCAGGGGAGATCTGCTCGCTGATGTCCGCCGCCGGGATGATGTGCTCGGCGTAGGAGCAGTTGTAATTCTGCACGAACACCACCCGCAGCCTGTCGTTGGTCTCCGGGTCGGCGTTCACCATTTCCGCGATATGGTTGATGAAGCGGATGACCGCCTTGGCCCGCCGGTAGCCGGGGGCGCTCTTCGCGCCGAAGATAAAGGCGGTGGCGGGGAAGTCGGTGAGGGAGCCGTCCTTCAGGCCGTAATAGATGTCCAGGATCGACAGCGCGTTCAGCAGCTGCCGCTTGTACTCATGCAGGCGCTTCACCTGCACGTCGAACACGAAGTGGGTGGGAATATCCACGCCCTCGCGCTCCAGGATCAGCTCGGCCAGTTGGCGCTTCTTCTCGGCCTTGACCTCGATGAATTTCTCGGCCATGTCGTCGTCGATCAGCGGCTTCAGGCCCTCCAGCGCGAACAGGTCGGTCAGGAAGGCGTCGGTGCCCAGGGCGTCCGACAGCATCTCGGTCAGCTCGGGGTTGCACAGGCCCAGCCAGCGGCGCTGGGTGATGCCGTTGGTCTTGTTGTTGAAGCGCTCGGGGTACAGCGCGTACCACTCGCGAAACACGTCGTCCTTCAAAATCTGGCTGTGGATGGCGGCCACGCCGTTGGTGTACGAAGAGCCGTACACGGCCAGGTTTGCCATGTGGACCCGCTTGCCCGCGTCGATGATGGCGTAAGCGGCGGCGTCCTCCACCTTCGCCTTCTTCAAATCCCGGTCCAGCTTTGTCTGGATGCGCTTGACCACCTTCACCAGCTCCGGCGACAGCTCGCTCATCAGCTTCAGGTCCCAGCACTCCAGCGCCTCGCGCATGACAGTGTGGTTGGTGTAGCGGAAGGTCTTCTGCGCCACGGCGAAGGCGGCGTTGAAGTCGTAGCCCTCGTTCATCATCAGCCGGATCAGCTCGGGGATGGCCATCGTGGGATGGGTGTCGTTGAGCTGGATGGCGTGGAAGTCGGCGAAGCCCGTCAGGTCGTCGCCGTGGTGGGCGACGTAGGCGCGCAGCATATCCTGCAGCGACGCGCTGACCAGCACGTATTGCTGCCTGAGGCGCATCAGCTTGCCGGCCTTCATGGTGTCGTTGGGGTAGAGCACCTTGGTGATGTCTTCGGCGGCGTTCTTGGCCTTGCAGGCGGCGGCGTAGTCCTGGTCGTTGAAGGCGTCGAAGTCGAATTCGCTGACGCTCTCGCACTGCCACAGGCGCAGCGTGCCGATGCTCTTGCGCTGGTAGCCGATGATGGGCATGTCGTAGGGTACGGCCCACACGTCCAGCCCCTTCATATGCACCAGCTGTGCCAGGTCGTCCCGGCGCACGCTCCAGGGATCGCCGAACATGGTCCAATCGTCCGGGTCCTCGCACTGGGCGCCGTTCTCGTCAAAGCTCTGCTTAAACAGGCCGTACTTGTAGCGCAGGCCGTAGCCGTCCAGCGGGATGTCGTGGGTGGCGGCGCTGTCCAGGAAGCAGGCGGCTAGACGGCCAAGCCCACCGTTGCCCAGGGCGGCGTCCTCGATGTCCTCCAGGTCTGCAAGGTCCACGCCCTTCAGCGCCAGGCGCTCCTTGACGTCCTTCAAAACACCCATGGCGTACAGGTTGTTGTACACCAGGCGGCCCATCAGGTACTCGGCGGACAGGTAGGCGGCGCGGCGCTCATACAGGCGGTCGGCGTAGTCGTCGGCCCACTGGGGCGCGATGTCCAGCATGGCGGCCTTGGCCACAGCGTCGTGCAGCTGCACAGTACTGGCCCGCTCCAGCGTGGTATGGGCGTCGCACATGGCGATCTTTTCGGCACTGGCGATCAGTTCCGCACCGGTGGCGGCATGGATGGGCCCGCGGCCGCTCATGCGGTTCAGGCGGCGGATGTGGGCCGCGATGGGAGCATAGCCCGTCTCGGTCATGCGCCACAGCCAGTTGCCCCCGACGGTGCCGGGGAAGTTCATACGTGCTTCGCCATCCAGGTCAAGCCAGTCCTGCGTCGGCACGATGACCGTGTCGGCGGGGGAGTTGAAGCCGGCGCGCAGCATGGCGTCCAGTATGGCATCGTCCCCCTCTTGCATGCCCAGCGCCTTGCGGGCGCGGGCCTTCGTCTCGTCTGAGGCGTCCGCCCACCAGCCCAGTGTGGTGTTGTTGTCGTGGGTGCCGGTGTAGACCACGCAGTTTTCCACGTGGTTAGCGGGCAGGTCGGGGCTGTCGTCGCCGTCAAAGGCGAATTGCAGCACCTTCATTCCCGGATAGCCGCACCATGCCAACAGCTTTTTGACCCTCTTGTTCACCACGCCCAAATCTTCGGCAACGATGTTCAATTCGGGCAGGGCCTTTTTGACGCGGTTGAACAGCTTGCGCCCGGGACCGAGCTCATACTTGCCGTTGCGGGCGGTCTTCTCCTCCGCGGGGATGGCGTAGTAGTTGGCGAAGCCGATGAAGTGGTCGATGCGCAGGATGTCAAACAGCCTGCCCATGGCGCGCAGCCGCCCGATCCACCAGCTGTAGTTGGTCTCGGCGTGCTTCTTCCAGTCGTACAGGGGATTGCCCCAGCGCTGGCCGTCCTTCTGGAAGTAGTCCGGCGGTACGCCCGCGATGCGGATGGGCTTGCAGTCCTCGTCCAGCTCGAACAGCTCCGGGTTCAGCCACACGTCGCTGGAATCCTCGGCCACGTAGATGGGCATGTCGCCCATGATCTTCACGCCGTTCATGTTGGCGTAGTCATGCAGCCGCTGCCACTGGTCGAAGAACAGGTACTGGCCGAAGACGTAGTAGTCGATCTCGCCGGCCAACTCCTTTTCGTACTTCGCCACGGCTTCGCTCTTGCGCAGCCGGATGTCCTGGTCCGGCCAGTCCATCCACGAAATCTCGCCGAACTTGGCCTTGATGGCGCGGAACAACGCATAGCCGCGCACCCAGGGGTTTTCGGCCTCGAAGGCCGCGATTTCCTCGCCGAGGTCGGCAAAGGAGGCCTCGAAGGCCTTGCGCAGCAGCGCGTCGCTCTGGGCCTTCACGGACACATAATCCATCCTGTCGGTGGCTTCCAGGGGCTCGTAGCTGCCCCTGGGCAGTATGCCCTCGGCCTCCAGCATGTCGAAGTCGATCATCAGCGGGTTGCCCGCAAAGGTGCAGGCGCTCTGGTAGGGGGATTCTGCGTAGCCAGTGGGGCCGATGGGCAGCACCTGCCAGATGGTCATGCCCGCGTCCTTCACAAAGTCCACGAAGTCATAGGCCGCCTGGCCCAGCGTGCCGATGCCGCCGCGGGAGGGCAGGGAGGTGATATGCAGCAATACGCCGCTCTGTCTCATGGTGTTTCACTCCTTGTGGGGGTTATTATTGTATACTATTATAGATTCAAAACGGACAGGAAACAAGTCATTTGTGTAAAGTAAGGTTGGAAAACAGTTGCGCGGCCATCGGCTGTATCATATGGATACAGCCGATGGCCGCAGGTTATCATGGGAAGGATTCGGGATATGCTATTTCACCGTGACCTTCACGCTGTTACTGTAAAGGTCGCATCGGGCTTCAGGATCATCAGCGTGCCATCCCTGATCCCAGTGACGATGTACACGCCGTCCCTGTACGTGGTCTTGTTGACGATCGCGCCCTTGACCTCCACCGGATAGATGCCGATATCGGTTGCGGTGCAGGAGGCGGTGACGCCCGGGAAGACGGCATCCTTGACCACATAATCGGTGTTCGACTCCAGTATGACGCTGTACCCCTTGACGGACTGGGGCTTGCCGGTCCACTTCACCTGTCGCCTGTAGGCCATGATGATCACGTTGACGTACCACTGGGCGTACAGGGTGATGTTGCCCTTCAGCTTCACCGTGGCTCCGTCGGCGTAGGCCGTGCCGCTGCCGTCCCGCCTGGTGTTCCAACCCTTGAAGGTGTTCCACCGGCAGGTGAAGGTGTTGGCGTTCAGCTTTACCGCCTTGCGGGGGTCGAACTCCTGCGGGGCCATCCTGCCGTCGCCGCCGTTGGAATCGAAGGTGATGGTGGGGGGATTCCACTTAGCGCCACAGAGTATGCACTTTCTGGCCTTGAAGTTAAATGTGTGGGCTTCCTGTCTGCCGCCCTGCTTGCAGTACTTGCAGGCATTCACGGTGTGGGTCTTCTCGGTAATGTTGGAATAGGTCGCGTTCCGGTGGTCGCAGGGCCGTATGTGGGCATACCAGCGGTAGAAGCAGCCGCCCTGGCGGTTGTCCCAGGGGAAAGGCTCGCCGGCCTCGCCTGCTTTATTGCTCCAGTCGGCCTGCACCATCATGTTATCCCCGAAGGTGATTGTACCGTATTCCTTGTTGTTGTGGCCGTGGCCGATGGCGCTGCAATGACTGTACCTCTTTGTTGTGATGGTCAAAGCTATGACGTCGGCGGTGCCGGTGATGCTCACGTGTGAACCCTGGCCGCCATTGTTATTTTTCTCTCCATCTCCACGGCCGCCGCCGATGCCCGCGCCCCCGTTGACGCCTTTGGCGATCACCCTGCCGCCGGAGATGTTCACGTGTCCCTTCAGGGCGTTGCCGGCCCAGCCGCCGCCGATGCCCGCGGAGCCGTCACTGCCCGAAGCGACGACCCGGCCGCCTTTGATGGTGACGGTGCCGACCAGGTTTCCCTTCTGACCGCCGCCAATGCCCGCGCCGGGCCTGCCATCGGAGCCTATTCCACCATGGCCGGTAACATCGCCGCCGGTGATGGTCACGTCGTTACAATTTCCGCCAGAACCGCCGCCGATACCGGCCTTTCTATCGGGGTCCCTGGCAACCAGCTTGCCTCGCGTCTTTCCATCGGTGCTCTGGGCCCAGATGGTCAGCTTGGCGTCCTTCTCCACGCAGATGCCGTCCTTCGCAGTCAGCCTCGAGCCGTCGCAGAGGATAAGGTTGGCGTTGCCCCGGACGTATATGCTCTTAGAGTAGGTCACGTTTCCGATTACGGCATACCAGCCGTTGCTGAGGTCATTATCGCTACCGCCCGAGAACTTGTAGCACTTCACAGGGCCCTGCTCCTTGCCCTTGGCGTCTACGTACTTCAGGTCCACATGGTATCATTCATACCAGTCATTGTCCGCAAGCTCGCCGTTGTCCTGCAGGCCATCGTCGGTTCCGCCTCCGCGGCTTCGTCCGGGTCGACCAGATCCTCCGACAGGTCAAGGGCCTCGACCTCGTCCAGATCCAGGCTTAAATCGTCCAGATTTTCCACGAACAGCCCTTCCGCGTCCAGCCCCCTTCCACGTCAAGCTCCGGGCCGTCCTGGCCCTCCGCCGCGGTCTCCTGCTCGGGCAGTATGACCAGCTCCGCGTCTTCCTCCGCCAGCGCAAGCCCCGGCAGCGCCAGAATCAGCGCCAAAACCAGCGCGAGTACCCTTGCCGTTGTATGGCTTCATATTCTTCCGCTCCGTTTCTGACAGGCATCATCGCCTGTTATAGCCTTCACTATATACCATTTGTCCGATGGGTGTACCCTCCAAAATAACCCTTATCATATTTTAACAGAGGACGAGGTGTCCTCTGTTAATGTGCTGGCTTCATTTGTGAATATTCTGATTTATCGAGCAGGGCTCGATAAATCAGAATCGAGTGATTAGTGGCTAGTGGCTAGTGACTAGTGGTGGAGATTCAATGGGAACGGCAGAGGTTTCAATGTTTCTCGGTTCTTTCAATCAAAGAAATCCGCAAGGATTTTCGACGTGGAACTAGCTCTTTAGGGCTCCTTCGCTAGCCACTGGTCACTAGCCACTAGCCACTCAAATTCTGATTTGTCGCCCCGCGACAAATCAGAATTTACCCCTCAGCCTCTTCCAAGGCGGCGAGGGCCTTCATGCGGCGTTCGGCAACGATGGGCTCCTCCACGAAGGGCACCACGCCCTGAACCGCGTCCACGGGCTGTATGCGCGCGTCGCCGTGGTCGGTGTCCAGCAGCACATAGCGGCGGTTGCCCATGCCCAGCTCCTCCATATAAGCCAGCTGCCGGTGGCCGTGGCGGGTGGAGATGCGCTCCCGCATGGCCGCGCCGTCCTCGTCGGACAGGGCGTAGATCAAATCCACGCAGGCCTGGTCCAGGGCCAGTATGTCAGTGGAGGCCAGTATGCCCACGTCGGGCGTGACCACCTGCTCGGCAAGGCAGCCCTCGCAGTCGCAGGAAACGGACATGTTGCGCATGACGTTGACGTAGGTGATCTGCTTGCCAAAGTGGTCCACGGTGGCCTTTGTGGATTCGCTGATGCGCTCCATCAGTTCCTCCTCGGCGATAGACCACTGATCGTCGCTGCCCTCCCGCTGGTGGATCATGGCCTTGCCGATTTTGCCGTCGGCGCAGCCGATGCCGATGTTCTTGTTGCTGCCGCCGAAACCGCCCATGGTGTGGCCCTTGAAGTGGGTCAGCACCACCAGCGAATCATAGTCGGGGAGGGTCTTGCCCACGGTCATGTGGTCGAACCACTTGCCGCCCTTTACGGGCAGGTCCACGGTGCCTTCGGCGTCGGTGATGTCCACCGGGCAGAAGGTCCAGCCGTTCACCTTCAGGGTTTCGCGGTGCTTCTCGGTGGTGTCCCGGTCGCCCTCGTAGAAGGTGTTGGTTTCCACGATGGTGGCGTCCGGCAGGTCGTTCTTCACCAGTGCCTCCACCCACTGGTGGGGGATGATGTTGGGACCGTACTGTTCGCCGGTGTGCAGCTTGATGGCCACTTTGCCCTTGATGTTGCCGTTGACCTTCGCGTACAGCCTGCGCAGGCCCTCGGCGGACAGGTCGCGGGTGAAGTAGATGATGGATTCGTTGCCCCTGCGCTCGTCATAGGGCACATAGCGCTCGCCGCCCAGGCCGGGAATGATTGTAGTCATGGCGTTTCCTCCTTAATTGACGGGTTTTATGGGATTATTATAACACCAAATTGACGGTTGTAAAGCGTCCTCAACCGATTTTTCCCTCTCGGATGCACCTTGCCAGCTCCGGGGCGTAGTAGCTGATGTAGATGCCCGCGCCGGCGCGGAAGGCGGCCACGGCCATCTCGCACATGACCCGCTCCTCGTCGATCCAGCCGTTGGCCGCGGCGGCTTTGACCATGGCGTATTCGCCGGACACGCTGTAGGCGGCCACGGGCAGGTTCGTGGCGTCGTACACCTCCCGCACGAGGTCGAGGTAGGCCATGGCGGGCTTGACCATGAGGATGTCCGCGCCCTCCTCCACGTCCAGCAGCGCTTCCTTGATGGCTTCGCGCCGGTTGTGGAAGTCCATCTGGTAGCCCTTGCGGTCGCCGAAGGACGGAGCCGAGCCCGCTGCCTCACGGAAGGGGCCATAGAAGGCCGAGGCGAACTTCACCGCATAGGACATGATGGGCTTGTTTGTGAAGCCGTTGGCGTCCAGCGCTTCCCGGATGGCCCGCACCCGTCCGTCCATCATGTCCGAGGGGGCCACCATGTCGGCCCCGGCCTCCACATGGGACAGGGCGGTCTTCGCCAGCAGCCCGAGGGTTTTGTCGTTGTCCACCTCGTGGCCGCATAAAACCCCGCAGTGCCCGTGGGAGGTGTACTCGCACATGCAGACGTCTGTGATCACATACATTTCCGGGTGCAGCACCTTTGCCCGGTTCACCGCCCGCTGGACGATGCCGTCCGCGGCATAGGCCTGGCTGCCCACCGGGTCCTTCTGTGTCGGTATGCCGAACAGCATGACGCTGTTGACACCGGCCCCGGCCAGCATGTCCAGCGCCTCGCCCATGCGGTCCAGGCTGTAGCGGTACTGGCCCGGCATGGCCTCGATGGGCTCCTTTTTATCCTTTCCATCGGTGACAAACATCGGGTAGACCAGCGATGCGGCGTCCACACGGGTTTCCCGTACCATGCGGCGCAGGGCCTCGCTGCTCCGAAGCCGCCTGGGTCTCGTGGTCATATTCATCGCACATGCTCCTTTGTAAATATCTGTATAGTCAGATTATAATAATACCGCAACGTCCTGTCAAGATATTGCCAACCCGCTGCCAAAATGCTATAATCAGTAATGTGTTTCAGAACGTTTGGGAAGTGTTTCAATGAGCGACCGAATTATTGTGGGCAGCCGGGAGAGCCTGCTGGCCGTGGCCCAGAGCATGACGCTGGTGGATTTCCTGAAATCGAATTATTCAGGAATGGACGTGGCGCTTCTGACAATGAAGACCACCGGCGACAGGATACAGGACCGAACCCTGGACAAGGTGGGCGGCAAGGGACTGTTCGTCAAGGAACTGGACGCCGCGCTGCGCGATGGTCGGGCGGACCTGACCGTGCACAGCCTGAAGGATGTGCCCATGCAGACGCCGGAGGACCTGCCCCTGTTGGGCTTTTCCCGGCGGGAGGACCCCCGGGACGCGCTGGTGCTGCCCGAGGGCGTCAGTGCCCTGAAGCGGGGCGGGGTGATCGGCACCTCCAGCCTGCGGCGGGCCCTGCAGCTGAAAAAGCTGTTTCCGGAGTGCGAAATCAAGCCTGTGCGGGGCAACCTGCAAACCCGTCTGAGGAAGCTGGACGAGGGTCTATTCGACGCCATCGTGCTGGCGGCGGCCGGCATGAACCGCATGGGACTGTCCCACAGGGCGAGTCGGTATTTTGAGGTGGACGAGGTCATCCCCGCCGCCGGACAGGGCATACTGGGCGTGCAAGGGCGGGCAGGGGAGGACTACGCCTGCCTCGCCGGTTACATTGACAGAGATGCCACCGTGGCGGCGCTGGCCGAGCGGGCCTTTGTCCGGGAGCTTGACGGCGGCTGTACGTCGCCGGTCTGCGCCCACGCCCAGATCGGGGACGGCCAGGTGAGCCTGCGTGGGCTGTACTGGAACGAAGCGACCGGCGCCGTTACCGTTGGCACGGAGCATGGCGAGGTCGGTGATGCCGAGGCCATCGGCGTGGCGCTGGCGCAGAGGTTGATGAAGGAGGCGCGGCGATGAAGGGCAAGGTTTGGCTGGTCGGCGCCGGTCCCGGCGACGTGGGCCTGATGACGCTGAAAGGCCGGGAGGTGCTTTCACAGGCCGAGGTCGTGGTGTATGACGCCCTTGTCGGCGACGGCGTACTGGGGCTGATCCCCGAAGGCGCGAAGCGGGTCTACGCGGGCAAGCGCTCGGGCAATCACTTCTTACGGCAGGAGGAGACCAACAGGGTGCTGCTGGAGGAGGCGCTCAAGGGCAGGCGTGTGGTGCGCCTGAAGGGCGGCGACCCGTTCGTGTTTGGGCGCGGCGGCGAGGAGCTGGAGCTGCTGGTTCAGCACGGCATTCCCTTTGAGATCGTGCCGGGCGTCACCAGCGCCTTCGCGGTGCCGGCCTACAACGGCATCCCCGTGACGCACAGGGACTTCTGTTCCTCGGTGCACATCATCACCGGGCACCGCCGGGCCGACCACAGCTACGACATTGACTTCGACGCGCTGGTGCGCACCCGGGGAACGCTGATCTTCCTGATGGGCATCGCCGCGCTGCCGGACCTGATGAACGGCCTGCTGGCGGCGGGCATGGACCCGGATATGCCCGCGGCGGTGCTGGAGCGCGGCACCACGTCGAAGCAGCGCCGTGTGAGCGCCACTGTGGGCACGCTGGAAAGAGTGTGTTCGGAGAGGGTTATACAGACCCCGGCGATCATCGTCGTGGGAAAGGTGTGCGCCCTCGCGGACACCTTTGGCTGGGCGGAGAAGCGCCCTCTGGCGGGCGTGAGGGTGCTGGTCACCCGGCCCAAAGAGCTGGTTTCCTCGCTGGCGAACATGCTTCGGGAGAAGGGTGCGGAGGTGCTGGAGCTGCCTGCCATCCGCACCGTGCCGGTGAAGGACATGACGGCGGTGGACGCGGCCATCGAAAGTCTCGCAAAGGGCGGCTATGACTGGCTGGTGTTCACCAGTCCCAGCGGCGTGAGCATCTTTTTTGACAGATTGATTGCGCTGCGCGACCTGCGGGCGCTGGGCGGCGTGAGGCTGGCCGCCATCGGCCAGGGCACGCAGAAGGCGCTTCTCAAATACGGCCTGCGGGCGGACTTCCTGCCGTCGGTTTACGACGGCGAGACCCTGGGCCGGGAGCTGCGGGCGTCCTGCGCGCCCGGTTCCCGCATCCTCATCCCCCGGGCGGCCATCGGCAACCATGAACTGATCGAGGAGCTGGAGCGGGGCGAGAATCTGACCGTCACCGACATCGCCACCTATGACACGGAATACGCCGTCACCCCGGACGCCGAGGGCCTGATGGCCGACGTGGATTTCGCTGTGTTCACCAGCGCCTCCACGGTCAGGGGCTTTGTGGCGGGTACGCCGGGTCTGGATCACTCCCACGTCAGTGCTATCTGCATCGGCAGGCAGACCGCCTCTGAGGCACAGAAGCGCGGCATGCGGACGTGGATCTCCGAAAAGGCGACGCTGGAAGCCCTGGTGGAGACCGTGGAGAAAGCGGCGAGGGAAATGAAGAATAATGAGGAATGAGGAATGAGGAATGAGGAATGAGGAATGGAGGAACAAATCCTGACGGATTTGATGATAAAAAGAAATCCGAAGGATTTCCACAACCATTCCTAATTCCTAATTCCTCATTCCTAATTCTACAGTATAACGAGGGCGAAAGGAAGAACGATCATGAATAAAGGTATCGCTTATGGCGTGGGCGTGGGCCCCGGCGACCCTGAACTGATGACCTACAAGGCGGCGAAGCTGATCCGGGAGAACGATGTGATCGCCGTGCCCGGCAAGGACCCGAAGGAGGCCGTGGCCTACAGGATCGCCGCGGGCGTGGTGCCGGAGATCGCGGACAAGCAGCTGGTGCCGATCTATATGCCCATGGTCAAGGACCGTGAACTGATCGACAGAGAGCATCAGAAGGCCGCGAAGCTGGTGGAGGGCATACTGGACGCGGGCAAAAACCTGGTGTACATCACCCTGGGCGACCCGACGATCTACTGCACCTTCAGTTACATCCAGCACTATCTGGAGGCGGACGGCTACCAGGTGGAGCTGGTACCGGGCATCAGCTCCTTCTGCGCTGCGGCGGCGCGACTGAACCTGCCGCTGGTGGAGTGGGACGAGCAGCTGCACGTGGTGCCCGCGGTGCACAAGCTGGACCACGCGCTGGAGCAGCCGGGCACCTATGTGCTGATGAAATCCGCCAGCCAGATGGCCGCCGTCAAGGAGATGCTCCGTAAGAGCGGACGGAATGTCCAGATGGTGGAGAATTGCAGCATGGAGAATGAGAAGCTGTACCGGAGCCTGGACGAGATCCCGGATGACGCGGGCTATTTCTCCCTGATCATCGCCAAGGAGAGGGAACAGAGACATTGAGCGCCCGGGAAACAGTCCAGTGGACTGTTTCCCGCGCAATAGGGCCGGTAGGCCCAAAGAACAGGGAACAGGAATAGCCATAGAACAATCGTAGCGGCGGCAACCTGCCGCCATGAAGGAAACAGGAATAGTGGATGGCCTGCAATGATTGAATTAAGGAACCTGACCAAGAAATTCGGCGACTTTACCGCCGTGGACCACCTGAGCCTGACCATCGAAACCGGCGAGTTCTTCGGTCTGCTGGGCCCCAACGGCGCAGGCAAGACCACCACCATTTCGATGATGTCCACGGTGCTGTTGCCTACGGCGGGCGAGATATTGATCGACGGGCAGAGGCTGGACCGCAAGGCCAGCCAACAGAAGCGCAAGCTTTCGGTCATCACCCAGGAGTATTCCATGCGGCAGGATATGAACATGGACGAGGTCATGGAGTACCAGGGGCGGCTGTACTTCCTGCCTCGGAAGGTTATCAAACAGAAGACCGACGTGCTTCTGGAATTTGCCGGGCTGATCGACTACCGCCACCGCACGGTGCGCCATCTGTCCGGCGGCATGAAACGCAAGCTGATGATCTGCCGGGCGCTGATGATCGAGCCGGAGATACTGCTGCTGGACGAGCCTACGGCGGGCATGGACGCGCTCTCCCGCAGGCAGATGTGGAACCTGCTGCGCAAGGTCAACGGCGACAAAATGACCATCGTGCTGACTACCCACTACATCGAGGAGGCCCAGGCGCTTTGTGGCCGCGTGGCGCTCGTCAACCAAGGGAAGCTTCAGAAGCTGGACACTCCGGACAACCTGATCCGGGAGCTGGGGCCCTTCGCGGTGGACGAGACCTCTCAGGACAGCCTGGTCAGCCGGTATTTTCACAATCGGGACGACGCCATCGCCTATCTCTCAAAGGCGGGCAGCGATGCGGCGCTGCGGGCTACGACCCTGGAGGACGTGTTCGTTGACGTGGCGGGGAGGAAGCTGTAGATGGGCATCATCACCGTACTGTGGGAAAAATGGGTGGAGTTCCGGCGGGACTTCTTCAAGATCACCGTTGCCGCGATGATCTCCCCGCTGATGTACCTGATTATATTCGGCCTGGGCATACAGACCACGTCCCACGGCGAGCCCTACCTGAACTTCCTGATCCCGGGCATCGTGGCCATGGCCACCATGACCGGCTCCTTCTCCGCCATTGCCCAAAACATGAGCGTGCAGCGGTTGTACGAGCGGGCGCTGGATCAGATCATGGTGTCGCCCACGCCGCTTTGGCAGTTCATACTGGGGCAGGTCATCGGCGGCAGCCTGCGGGGCATGTATGCCGCGGGGGTGATACTGGTGCTGACCGCGCCGATTCGCACCGGACTGGTGTTCAACACCCTGTCCTTTGCCATCATGTTCCTGAACGGCACGGTGTTTGCCACCATCGCGCTGGTACTGTCGTTTCTGGCCAAGAGCTATACCGACGCCCCGCGCTTTACCTCCTACATCATCATGCCCATGTCGTTTTTGTGCAACACCTTCTTTTCCACCGACCAGATGCCCGCGGGCTTTCGCCAGGTCATATCCCTGCTGCCCCTCTCCCAGGCCAGTGCCATGATCCGCACCATCTCCGGCGGCGAGCGTCCTGGCGCGTTCGGCTTTGTCGTGCTGCTGGCTTACCTGATCGTGTTTGGCGCGATTTCGGTGGTGTTCATCTACCGGAAGAAAAACCTGTAGTATCAAATGGGCAATCGGGAATGGGGAGTGGGAAATGAAAAAGCGTTTATGGCGAAGGATGGGCTTGCTTTCAGCGGTGTTCATGCTGCTGTTTACATTGATCGGCGGCCATGCGGTGACGGTGCTGACGCAGACGAAGACGGACTATACGGACCGGATTGCGCAGGCCGAGCGGTCCATCCGTGAACGCAAGGTCGGCAAGTACGGCATGGTTCCCATCTATGGCAGGGACATCGCTGACGGCACCTATCCCGTGGCGGTGGAATCCACGTCGGTGTTCTTCAGGATCGTCGAAGCGGAGTTGACCGTGAGCGGCGGCGAGATGACGGCGAGCATCACCATCGGCAGCCGCAGCTACCTGTATGTCTACATGGACACGGCCCAGCAGGCGGGCAGCGCCCCGGAGGGAGATTGGATTCCCGGGGACGAGGGAGAGCGCTTCACGGTCTTCACCATTCCCGTCCCGGTCCTCAACGCCCCTTTTGAGTGCGCCGCTTTCAGCAAAAACCGGCAGGTCTGGTACGACCGCCAGCTGCTCATAGACGCCTCGGACCTTCCGGAGGGCGCGCTGGCCTTCGAACTGCCCGACTACGACCTTGTTGAGAAGGCCGTTATCGACTTTGAACCGGACGGCGAAGCGCTATTGGACGGCGATGAAGCGGAGGAAGCAGGACCCGCGCCCCTGGAGCCGGTCTCCTTGCCGCGCTCGGACGGGGAGTATTCCATCGAGGTCAACCTTGCCGGCGGCAGCGGGCGGGCCAGCGTATCGTCACCGACGCTGCTGATCGTGCGGGAAGGAAAGGCTTACGCGCGCCTGCTATGGAGCAGTCCCTACTACGATTACATGGTCATCGGCGATACCGTCTATGAGAACCTGACCACGGACGGCGGCAATTCCACCTTCGAAATCCCCATCACCGACATGGATGACCCGATGGAGGTCATCGCGGACACCACGGCCATGGGGGAGCCCATCGAGATCGAATACACGCTGACCTTCTATTCCGAATCCTTGGGTGACAAGAGCCGAATTCCCCAGGAAGCCGCGAAGAAGGTGTTGGCCATATCGCTGGCGATCATCGTCGTGGGAGCCATCCTGAACCACTTCATAAAGAGGAGGCGGCGCTGATATGGCCCAATACCCGTTCTTCCCGATGTTCGTCGACCTTTCCCGGCGACACGTGCTGGTGGTGGGCGGCGGCAGGATCGCCGCGCGGCGGGTACATACGCTTACGCAGTTCTGCCCGTCGATTACCGTCGTTGCCCCGGCGATCCATCCGGACATCGCCGCGTTGACCGCCGAAGGACGGGTGCAGCTGTCGGAGCGGACCTGGCAGGCGGAGGACCTGGAAGGCATCGACCTGGTGTTGGCCTGCACCGATGACAAGGCGTTGAATGCCGCCATCGCCGGGGCTTGCCGTGCCCGGAGCATCCCGGTGAACGACGCCGGCGACCGGCGCGACTGCGACTTCCTGTTCCCGGGTATCGCCCGCAGGGGCGCGGTGGTGGCGGGCATCACCGCCGGGGGCGAGGACCACGCCCTGGCCCGGCGGGCCACCGAGGCGATACGGGAATGCCTGGATGACGTGCTTGACCAATAGAACGATGTAGCGGCGACGTCTTTGCCGCCATTGCGAACGTCGTAAAGTAAGCCTTTGTAGCGGCGGCGCCCGCGCCGCCATTGGTAACCAACGCGTATTGACATTGTGACGGCGCAGACGCTGCCACGACATTTACCAATAAGGGAGAGAAGATCATCATGGCGGAGATACTTCGTAACGGCAACCTCTATCATATCAGGAACGACGTGATCAGCTATGTGCTGATGGAAATGCCCGGGGGCGTGCTGGCGCACCTGTACTTCGGGGCCCGGCTGGAGGGGCTGAACGCCGCCAACCTGCTGCGCCACGCCAACATCCCTTCCGACGACGGTTTCAGCGTGCAGGAATGCGCCCTGGATCGGCTACCCCAGGAGTACCCGTCCTTCGGGCTGGGGGACATGCGCGACGGCGCGCTGACCGTGGAAGGACCGGACGGCAGCTGGGCCGTGGACCTGCGCGTGGAAAAGGCGGAGACGCTCGACGCCAAGCCGGTGCTGGAGGGCCTGCCTGCTACCCGGGGCGAGGGCTGCGCGGCGCTTCGCTTCACCATGCGTGACGCCCACACGGGCCTGGTGGCGCTGCTGGACTACGCCATCTACGACGACTGTCCCGCCGTGGCACGCAGCGTGAAGCTGGTCAACGGGGGAGAGGCAACCCTGAAACTCACCCGGGCCTACAGCCTGTGCCTGGACCTGCCGGACGACGGCTGGGACATCATCACCCTGCCGGGAGCGTGGGCCAGGGAGCGAACCGTGTGCCGTCGCCCGCTGGCAGCGGGGCACCAGGGCATCTCCAGCCGCAGGGGCGCCAGCAGCGCCCAGGCTTCGCCGTTCCTGGCGCTGGCCCGGCCAGAGACCAACCAGGACCGGGGCGAGATCATCGGCGCGACGCTGATCTACAGTGGCAACTTTATGGCGAGTGCCGAGGTCTCCCAGTTCGGCGTCACGCGGGTGCTGCTGGGCATCGACGACCGGGATTTCGGCTGGCAGCTGCTGCCGGGAGCGGAATTCCAGGCGCCCGAGGCCGCGCTGGTGTATTCGGATGAGGGCATCGGCGGCATGAGCCGGGGCTTTCATGCGCTGTGGGAGAATCACCTGCTGCCAAAACGCTGGATGAACCGCAAGCGGCCGGTACTACTGAACAGCTGGGAGGCCGCCTATTTTGACTTCGACCACGACAAGCTGCTCGCCATCGCGAAGGCCGCCGCCGACGCGGGGGTGGAGCTGTTTGTGATGGACGACGGCTGGTTCGGGCATCGGGATGACGACTATACATCGCTGGGCGACTGGACCGTGGACCGCAAAAAGCTCCCCCTGGGTCTCGAGGGGCTGGGGAAGGACGTGCGGTCGCTGGGCATCCAGTTCGGCATCTGGATGGAGCCGGAGATGGTCTCCCCGGATTCCGATCTGTTCCGCGCCCATCCCGACTGGTGTCTGCACATCCCGGGGCGGGAGGCCATACAGTCCCGGCACCAGCTGGTGCTGGACATGGGCCGCCAGGAGGTGCAGGACTTCGTGGTAGAGGCCGTTTCCAAAACCCTGAAGGCCAGCGGGGCGACCTACCTGAAGTGGGACATGAACCGCAACTTCACCAACATCGGCTCCGCGGCGCTGCCCGCCGACCGGCAGAAGGAGACGGCCCACCGCTACATGCTGGGCCTGTACGCGGTGATGGAGCGGCTTGTTGCTGCTTTCCCGGACGTGCTGTTCGAGGGCTGTGCCTCGGGCGGCGGGCGCTTTGACGCCGGCATGCTGTACTATGTGCCCCAGATCTGGTGCTCTGACGACACCGACGCCCTGTGCCGGGTGGAGATACAGTGCGGCACCACGATACTGTTCCCGCCGTCTACGATGGGCTGCCACGTCAGCGCCGTGCCGAACCACCAGACGGCCCGGGTGACGCCGCTGGAGACCCGCTTCGCGGTGGCCCTGGGCGGCAGCTTCGGCTACGAGCTGGACCCCTGCAAGCTGACCGACGAGGAGCGAGCCGCCCTGCGCAACGAGGTGGACTTTGCAAACAGGACACAGCTGTTGCGCCTGTACGGCAGGCTTTACTGGATTCAGACGCCCTTCAACGGCAACGACGCGGCGTGGATGAGCGTATCCGAGGACCGCAAGGAAGCGCTGTTTACGCTGGTGCGGGCCATGGCCAGGCCCAACGCCATGCCCCCGATGGTGCGCCTGGCCGGGCTGGATGCCGGGCGGCGTTACCGGGTGGCAGAGACCGGCGAGGTCTTCGGCGGCGACGAGCTGATGCGCGTCGGCCTGTGCTGCCCGCTGCCCTATGGCGATGCCGCGTCGCTGGTGTATACGCTGGTGGCCGAGGCATAAAAAAACGGTGGCAATTGGCGCGAAGGTGTGGTATAATTGATTTTAAGGAAATACCGCACAAACGGGCGGCATGTCTGGCGGTGCCATTTCCGCCATGCACATCCTGCAAATTCCTTGACTTGCCGCCAGCAAGCCTGCG
>CADBVG010000007.1:42856-97944 GCA_902798105.1 uncultured Eubacteriales bacterium | reverse complement strand
TGACTTGCCGCCAGCAAGCCTGCGAAATTTGCAGGCGCGCCTGACGGAAAATTCACTCGCCAGCCAACCACCCTTATTATGCGGTATTTCCTTAAGTTTGGCAAATTCTGATTCGTCGCGTTGCGACAAATCAGAATTGTCCCCGCCCCATGGGCGCGACGACATCAGGAGGAATAATATGAGCGGCATCATCACCATCAGCAGGGAATACGGCGCGGGCGGACATTCCATCGCCAGGCGCGTGGCGGAACAGCTGGGCATCGAGCTCTATGACCGAGACATTATCCGCGACACCGTGAAGGACAGCGGGCTGGACACCAGCGTCATCGAACACGAGGAGGAGGAGATCTCCAGGATGAACGCCTTCCTGCGGGCGATTACCCCCGCGGCCTATGTGGACCGGCGCGAGGCCATCCACGAGATCGAGCGCAAGGTCATACTGATGCTGGCCGCCAAGGGCCCCTGCATCATCCTCGGGCGCTGTGCTGACGCCATACTGGATGAGGCCGGCGTGGACTGCCTGAATGTGTTTATCTACGCCGACGATTTGCACCGTGCCGCCCGCGTCGGCGAGCTGATCGGCAGCAAGAATCCCTCGGACATACAGAAGGCCATGAAGAAGACCGACGCTGCCCGCCGTAGCTACTACCAACAATTCGCGGGGCGTCACTGGGGGGATTACCACAATTACAACCTGATGCTGGACAGCGGCTTGCTGGGCTACGACGCCTGTGTGAAGCTGATCTGCGACGCCGCGAGGGCCCTAAAATAAAACTTTACAAGCTAATAAATTAGTGTTATAATTCCGTTAGCCCTATGGGTATATTTGAAAGTGGAGGATTGGTTACATGAAGAAGCTTGTCGTACTGCTGATGGCGCTGTGCCTTATGAGCACATGTGTGTTGGCCCATGCGGACGTGGTCAACTGGACGGACATCGAGCCCCACCTGGAGGAACTCGGCCTGGAGGGCGAGTTCTACACCCTCAGGGCTGTCAACGTGATGCTGTGGGTACCCAGCGACCTCCAGTCCGCAGAGGAGTTGCCTGAGGACATGCTGGAAAAGGGTCTGACCGCTTCCTTCCTGAATGCGGACCAAACCAAGGCGATCAACGCCGTTTACACCGACATCGGCGGCATGAGCGTGGAAGAATATGCTGAAAAGCTGCCCGACACCGGCGCTGAATACATTACGCTGGACACCATCAACGGGCTCGACGCGGTGGAGTATTATCTGCCCTCGAACGAGACCATGAACGTGGCCTTCGTATCCGACACGGGCAACCTGCTGGAGTTCACCATGTATCCGTTCTCCCCGGAAGACCAGAACACAGAGTGGGCGGTTGTCATCGCCTCCATCCAGCCTTCGGCATAAATAATCTGCCGGCGCAACCCAGGGGACCGGACATACGTCCGGTCCTTTGTTGTACAACGTAAAAATTTACGTTTACTACCCCGTCGCTGCTTGCAAAGGCGGGGATGATGGCATATAATCCGCATATGTAGCGGCAGCGCCCGCGCCGCCACACTGTATTTTGTAAAAGTACGATCAACAGAGGATGAAGGAGTGACGCCCATGAACGATGTCTCAAACCGCTTTGCCGCGAAGGTGTTCAATCTTACGACCATGCGCCAGCGGCTGCCCAAGGACACCTACAGGGAGATGCTGCGCTGCATCGCCGATGGCAAGCGCCTGGACATCGCCGTGGCGAACATCGTCGCCAACGCCATGAAGGACTGGGCCATCGAGCAGGGCGCGACCCACTTTACCCACTGGTTCCAGCCGATGACGGGCATTACCGCCGAAAAGCACGACGGCTTCATCGCCTCCGATGGCAACGGGGGCGCGATCATGGAGTTCTCCGGCAAGGAACTGGTGCGGGGCGAATCCGACGCCTCGTCGTTCCCCTCCGGCGGCCTGCGCTCCACCTTCGAAGCTCGGGGCTATACCGCCTGGGACCCGACCTCCTTCGCCTTCATAAAGGATGCCGTGCTGTACATTCCCACCGCTTTTTGCAGCTTCGGCGGCGAGGCGCTGGACATGAAGACACCCCTTCTGCGCAGCATGGAGGCCATCAACCGCCAGATCAGCCGGGTACTGAAGCTGTTCGGCCACGAAAACGTGACACCCATCACCACCGTCGGCGCGGAGCAGGAGTACTTCCTGGTGGACCAGGAGATGGTCAACGCCCGGGAGGACCTGATGCTCACCGGCCGCACGCTGCTGGGCGCGAAGCCCCCCAAGGGCCAGGAGCTGGACGACCACTACTTCGGCGTCATCAAGCCCCGGGTACAGGCGTTCATGCAGGAGCTGAACGACGAGCTGTGGCAGCTGGGAATCCTGGCCAAGACCGAGCACAACGAGGTAGCCCCTGCCCAACATGAGCTGGCCCCCATATTTACCACTACCAACATATCCGTGGATCATAACCAGCTGACCATGGAGCTGATGCGCAAGGTGGCCCACCGACATGGCATGGTCTGCCTGCTGCACGAAAAGCCATTCAACTGCGTCAACGGCTCCGGCAAGCACAACAACTGGTCCATTTCCACCAGCGAAGGCGTGAACCTGCTGGACCCCGGCGCGACCCCCTTTGAAAACGCACAATTCCTGCTGTTCCTGTGCGCGGTGATCCAGGCCGTGGACGATTACCAGGACCTGTTGCGCATCTCGGTGGCCACGGCGGGGAACGACCACCGCCTGGGGGCGAACGAAGCCCCGCCCGCGGTGATTTCCATGTTCGTGGGCGACGAGCTGACCGAGGTGCTGGAGGCTATCGAGCACGACGCCCCCTACGGCGGCCACGACAAGGAGCAGCTGAAGATCGGCGTGGATGTGCTGCCCCGCATTCCAAAGGATTCCACCGACCGCAACCGCACGTCGCCCTTTGCCTTCACCGGCAACAAGTTTGAGTTCCGCAGCCCCGGGGCCAGCCAGTCCATCGCCAAGCCCAACATCGTCATCAACACCGCCGTTGCCGAGAGCCTGCGGCAGTTCGCCGACGTGCTGGAGGGGGCAGGGGACTTCACCCAGGCCCTGCATGACCTGATCCGGGATACCGTCAGGGCCCACAAGCGCATACTGTTCAACGGCAACGGCTACGACAACCACTGGCCCGAGGAGGCCCAGCGCAGGGGCCTGATGAACCTGCGCACCACCCCCGAGGCCCTTGCCCACCTGCTGGACGACAAGAACGTGGCCCTGTTCGAGCGACACGGCGTTTTCAGCGCCGCCGAGCTGCGCTCCCGCTATGAGATACTGCTGCAAAACTATGTGAACGTGATACACATCGAGGCCGAGACCATGATGGATATGGTCAGCCGCAACATATTGCCCGCGGTATCCGCCTTCTCGGCGAAGCTGTGCGAAAACGCGAAGGTCAAGGCCGAGGTGGCCGGAGTGGCCTGTGGCTACGAAAAGGCCCGCTGCCGGGAGATATCGCGCCACACCGACGAAATCTACGCCATCTACAGCACCCTTGGCGAGGCCATGCACCACGCCGACGCTGCCGAGGACACCCTGGAGCGCGCCATGCGGTATAAGGACGACGTGGTCGGCGCGATGCGGGCCCTGCGCGAGGCCTGCGATGCCTGCGAGGCCATGACGCCCAACGACCAGTGGCCCTATCCCAGCTATACGGATATACTGTTCAGCGTGAAGTGAGGATAAAATGGACAAACTCATCGTCGTCTGCGGCACCAACGCCTCCGGCAAGAGCAGACTGGGCGTCGAGCTGGCGCGGTGCTATGGCGGGGAGATCGTTTCCGCCGATTCCCGCCAGGTGTTCCGGGGCCTGGACCTGGGCAGCGGCAAGATCGCGCCGGAGGAGATGAAGGGCGTGCCCCATCACCTGATCGACGTGTGCGACCCCGGGGACTTCTTCTCGATGCACGACTTCCAGCGCATGGCCTACGACGCCATCGACGGCATCATCGCCCGGGGCAGGCTCCCCTTCCTGGTGGGGGGGACGGGGCTCTACGTGGCCTGTGTCACCGAGGGCTACGTGATGAGCGATCGCCCGCCGGACCTGGAATACCGGGCATACCTCGAGACCTTTGAGACGCCCGAGCTTTACAAGATGCTGGTGAAGGCCGTGCCTGACACCGACGTGGAGCCAAAGAATCGCAACCGGGTGATGCGGCTGCTGGAGAAGCTGCACGCCGGGGACGACCACGTGCCCCACAATAAGCCCCGCTACGATTGCCTGAAGCTGGGCGTGACATGGGATAGGGAGACGCTGAAAAAGCGCATCGACGAGCGCCTGCAACGGCGGCTGGACGCAGGCATGATCGACGAGGTCAGGAGCCTGCTGGACAGCGGCGTCAGCGTGGAATTCATGATGAAGCTGGGGCTGGAATACCGCTTCATCACACAGTACCTGACCGGCGAGATTACCAGTCAGGGAGACATGGTGGAACTTCTGTCCACCGCCATCAAGCAGTTCGCCAAGCGGCAGATGACCTGGTTCAGGAGGGATAAGGCAATCACCTGGCTGGACATGACAAAGGACCCCGTGGCGCAGGCCTGCGGGGAGATAGACAAATTCTGATATATCGAGCAGTGTTCGATATATCAGAATTTGCCTTCCTTCGCAAAACAGACACCCCTGGGGCAATGCACAGCATATACTCCGGGGGTGTCTGTCAGGTTTTATACTACTCTCAGGTTAGAACAGCGAAAGCCGTGAAGCAGGGGCGGTAGCCCCTTGGAGGCAAGTCAAGGGGGCTTGACGCAGCCAGGGCGGAAAAGATGCTCACGGAATCGCTGGGCTAAACTGAGAGGAGTATTACTTCATCTTCGCCCCGAGCACCCGGGCGAACATGTCGCCTTCGTTTTCATCCGCTCTCAGCTGGCGCAGGGCCAGTATGAAGCGGCCCTCCCGGTTGCTGTAGTCGCAGGTCACCAGCAGCAGCAGATGGTCGCCGCAGCGCACATCGATCGGAGAGGTGAACACCGACCGGCCTTGCAGCTTCAATACAAAATTGTTAAAGCCATCCTCATCGAATATGAAGTTGCGCACGTCGAAGTAATGGGAATCCCCCGGCTTCATGCTGGCTGAAAAGGCGGCGAAGGCCACGTAGCTGCGGTTCTCATACAGCGTGTCGAAGTGTACCACCGGGTACTGTCGAAGGTGGGCGACGTCCCCGTAGGCGCTGAGCCGGCCGAACATGGTGCGGTTCTTCATGTTGTGGCCGTAGACGATCAGGCAATCGTCTTCCGGAACCAGCCGGTTCATGCCGTCCAGGAACAGGGTGCCCTCCAGCGCCTTCGCGCCTTCGAAGCTGTGGTCGAGGTAGTAATCGTTGTCGTTGGGTCTCTGCACCACCGGCAGGGAGAGCATACCGTCAATTTCCAGGAAGCCCACCGTGTCCGGGTTCGCCGCCAGGAGCGTTTTGAAGCTGTCCTGCACCGGCGGGGCGGTGGGCAGCGCGAATACCAGCGTGTCGGCGTCGGGGGTGGGGATGGGTTCGTCCACGGGCACCGGCATATCGGCGTCCGGGGTGTTAACAGGGACGTATGTCGCTTCCGGCGACGCCGTGGCATTCACGGTCGCGTTGGCGGGGATAGGCTCGTCCACCACCACGGGCATGTTTGCGTCCGGGCCCACGGCGGGCACGGGGGTGGGAGACGGTGTGGGCATCGGCGTGGGTACAGGCGTGGGCTTGACAGTCGGCTGTCGGGTGGGCAGGGGTGTTTCCGTGGGGAAGACGGGCTGCGGCGCTGGCGTGGCCTCCCGGCCCCCGTACATCCGGGCATAGCGCTCACCCTCGGCCCGGATGCGCCCGAGGTTCAGGTACCACTGGGCCACGTACACGCCCATGCCCAGCAGGATCGCTGCCAGACCGACGCAGAACGCCGTAAGTACGATGTTCCGCGGCTTCCTGCGCCTGCGCCTCTGGTCGTCCCGATGCCCCTGCTTCATATTCCGCCTCCGTGAGTGTTCGTGTTTGCCTTCAATTATAATGCCTGAGACGGGGAAATGCAAGGGCCGGTTGACCTGTCTTTATTGCCCAAGCCGATCTTGGGGCAGCTATATATACCCTTTATAATATATGGCTGTCACGCCTGCCCTGAGCCGCATAATCCCTTCCGCCCCCTCATAGGCTGGAGGTGAAAACGCATTCAGGAGGCGGGGCCCATGGATCAAAATACACTGTACCGGGATATCGCGGGCCGCTGCGGCGGGGACATCTACCTCGGCGTCGTCGGGCCGGTCCGCACCGGGAAATCGACCTTTATCAAGCGCTTTATGGAGCTGCTTGTGCTGCCCAACATCGCCCAGGACAGCGCCCGGGACCGCACCGTGGATGCGCTGCCCCAGAGTGGCGCGGGCCGGACCATCATGACCACCCAGCCGCGCTTCGTGCCAGACGAGGCCGTGGAGGTACAGCTGAGGGAGGGGGCCACGGCCCGGGTGCGGCTGGTGGACTGCGTGGGTTACCTGATCCCAGGGGTGCTGGGCCTCAGCGAGGACGGCGACGCCCGCATGGTGCGCACGCCCTGGTTTGACCACGACATTCCCTTTGAGGAAGCCGCGGAGCTTGGCACCCGGCGGGTGATCCGGGAGCATGCCACCATCGGCATGGTGGTGACCACCGACGGCAGCGTGGTGGACATGCCACGCTCGGCCTACGAGGCCGCGGAGGCCCGGGTCATCGGCGAGCTGAAGGCGCTGGGCAAGCCCTTTATCATCATTCTCAATGCCAAGGCGCCCAATGCGCCGGACACCCTGCGGTTGGCTGACGGCCTGGCAAGACAGCACGGCGTCCCGGTCCACGCCGTCAATGTGCAGGATATGCGCCTTGAGGACCTGAATGGCCTGCTGGAGAGCCTGCTGTTTGAATTCCCAATCCGTGAGGTACGCATCCAGGCCCCCGCATGGCTGACGGCGCTTGCGGACGATCACTGGCTGGGCCAGTCGGTGCTGGATACCGTGCGGGAGGCTGCCGGGCGCATGCGCCGGGTGCGGGATCACAGCTTGTTGAAGGCGGCGCTGGATGAAAACGAATACGCCGAGGACGCCCTGCCCTCGGGCATCGACCTGAATACCGGCGCGCTGGAATACCGGCTGAACCTGAAGGACGGCCTGTTCTACCGGGTGCTGGGGGAGGCCTGCGGCGAGAACATCGAGGGGGAGGCCCACCTGTTCACGCTGATGAAGCAGCTGGTGGCGGCGAAACGGTCCTACGACCGGGTGGCGGGGGCGCTGGAGCAGGCGCGGAGCAGCGGCTATGGTGTCGTGACGCCCGCGCTGGACGAGCTGGCCCTGCAGCCGCCGGAGCTGGCGAAGCAGGGGAGCCAGTATGGGGTGCGCCTGCGGGCCGCCGCGCCGTCGCTGCACCTGATCCGCGCGGATATACGGACCGAGGTCAACCCCTTCGCCGGCTCCCAGAGCCAGTCCGAGGAGTTGGCGAGGTCCCTGAAGGAGAAGATGGAGGCCGGCGGCGACGCCATCTGGGAAACGGAAATCTTCGGAAAGACCCTCAGTGACCTTGTGCGTGAGGGGGTCAGCGGCAAGCTGAACCGCCTGCCCGAGGACGCGAGGCAGAAGCTGCGCCAGGCACTGGAGAAAGTCATCAACGAGGGCAGCGGGGGCATGATCTGCATTATGCTGTAAATATGGGTGAGAAATTCTGATTTATTGAGCAGGGCTCGATAAATCAGAATTTGCCTTTCAAACCATATCTTCCAACGCCGGGTCCTTCGCTTTGCGAAGGATCTAATATAGATTCAAGCCCGAACATTAACAGTCCTGCAACCAAATACGCGATTAAAAATGATAGAATAACGTGTATTTGTATGTAAACCGGTCATTTGGCCGTCTGGAAGGCAGTGATAAGATGCAGGACAATTCGTCGCAGAGCCCCCACAGGGAGCGGAGCGCCTCCGCGGGGCGGCATACGTCGTCCCCGCGCGGTTCCCGCAATCGCAGGAAAGCCGTGCTCACCCCGAAGATGATCGCCCTGCGGGCGGGCCTTTGTGTGCTGACCGCGCTGGTGTTGGTGCTGGTGGCCGCGTTGGGGGCCGGGTTTATCGCCTTCAAGGGCCCCTCACGGAGCCTGGGCGACTTGCTGACCGTGTCGATGTTGGAGACCAGCGCCCTGAAATTCGTGCCCCGCATCTACTACACCGAGGCTGAGGTGGACGCCATCAAGGCCCGCAACGAGGTGGGCGAGCTGGAGGACGAGACCGACACGTCGATGATCGTCATCGCCGGTCCCACCCCCGAGCCGGGAAGCGAGGAGGTCTCTGCCGTGGCCACGCCGAAGCCTGAAAACCTGATCGTCGAGGAAAATGGCATACAGATCTTTGAGGTACACGGCCCCACCTACAACGGCTGGATCATGGTAGTGCAGGACCCGTCCCGGGTGGCGGTGGGCGTCTGCCGTGAAAACTTCAATTCCAAACCCGGGCTGGTGCTCCACGACATCGCAGCCCGCTACAACGCCATCGCGGCCATCAACGGCGGCGGCTTCTCGGACGAGGGCGGCCTGGGCAACGGCGGCAGGCCCATCGGGCTGGTGATTTCAAACGGCGAGGTGCTGAACAAAGCAAGCATCAATTCCGACCACAACATCGTCATGGGCTTTGACCAGGACAACAAGCTGGTCGTGGGCAAGATGACCTCGGAGGAGGCTGTGAACAAGGGCCTGCGGGACGCGCTGGCCTTCGGCCCGGCGCTGGTGGTCAACGGCGAACCGGCGAAATTTTCCGGCTCCAGTTCGGGACTGAATCCCCGCACGGCCATCGGCCAGCGGCGGGACGGCGCGGTGCTGATGCTGGTCATCGACGGTCGTCAGGCCTCCAGCCTCGGCGCCACCTATGCCGACATGATCAACGTGCTGATGGAGTATGAGGCCTTCAACGCCGCCAACCTGGACGGCGGGTCGTCGTCAATGCTGTGGTACAACGGCGAATACATCAACAAAGGCGTCATACTGACCGGCTCCCGCGAGCTGCCCACGGCGTTTATCGTGCGGTGACGGAGGCAACGATGGACAAGAAAAAGAAAAACAAAAAGAAAAAGGGCCTGCTGTCCAGCCGGTTCTACCGGATCTATTTTATCGTCGTCGCCGTTGCCCTGGTGGCCATCGTCATCGGCCTTGTCTGGCTGAACGGCGCGGTGGCTGACTACGAGGTGGCCCAACCCGTTCACGCCGCGGAGGAGGTCGCCGCCCTGTTCGAGGAGGGCGATTGGGACCGCATTTATGACCTGGACACCTCCGCAAAGGACATCTCGGACGGCGACAGGGCGCTGTACGTAGAGCGGCTCACCGAGCTGACCGACGACGGCGACATCGCTTGGAGCCCTGCCTTCTCCAGCAACCCTGACGAGGTAAAGTACACCGTTACATTGGAGGACGACAAGCTGGCTACCTTCACCCTGGTGCCCAGCGGCCAGACCACTGCCCACGGCAACCGGCTGTGGAAGCTTGGATCGATCACAACCCACGTGGCCGTGGAGGGCACCGAGGCCGCCGGCAATTTGAGCGTGGCCCCCTACAGGGTGAAGGCCCCGGAGGGCTACACCGTGACGGTGAATGGCCGGGATTTGACCGCAGAGGATGCCATCACTACCGGGGAGGCCATCTTCCAGTCGGACTTCCTGCCCGAGGGCGTCACTGCCCCTACGATGACCGAATACGCCTTCTTCTCCGATGAGGGCGCGCCGGTGTTGACCGCGAAGGACGCTTCCGGCAAGGAGGTTGCCGTGGAGCCTGACGGCGACAGCCGCTGGGTGTGCAACCTGAAGGAGGATGAGGATTTCAAAAACCAGTTCTCCAGCGCGATCATCGCCCTGGCCGAACGGGTGGCGAAGTATACAGTGAAGGACCTGTCCCGCAACGGCATCATGAAGGATGTGGCCAGCGAATCCCCCGCGGAGAGCATCCTGAAGAAGTTCAGCAACGACTGGGCGCCGCCCCACAAGACTGCTACCGTCTCTGACGCGAAGGTCACCGACTTCCACGTGCTCAGCGACGATTGCTTTACCTGCCACGTGGAATTCACCTTCACGCTGCGCACGCGCCGCGGCAACGACTATGTCTATCCCACGTCCTACACCTTCTGCGTGGTCAAGCGCAAGGGCGTTGGCAAGCTGTACAATATCAATTTCAATTGATGCCCTGTGTAGCTGCGGCGCCCGCGCTGCCACCGTGGCGCACTGTTATGGCGGCCCAGGGGCCGCCGCTACAGGGCGACGGCGCATAGCGGCAGACTGCCGCCGCCACATGTACCGTCTTCGCTGCGCTCAGAATGACAGGCGATCGCGTTGCGATGTCATCCTGAGCGGAGGCGAAGCCGGAGTCAAAGGATCTTCCCCTCTCTACACTCAAACCCATCCCCGGAGGATTACGATGGAAAACGAGAAAAAGCCTGTATCCCGCAAAAAACTGACCCGGGCCCAGCGTCGCCGCAGGCGCAGGGTCAGGCGCGTCGCCTGGCGGGTGACGCTGTCGGTGCTGACTGTCATCGGCCTGGTGCTGGTCGGCGCGCTGTGCGCGGGCTACGCCGCGTTCAGGGGCCCCTCCCAGACCATCGGCGACCTGCTGACTGTCTCCATGCAGGAGACCAGCGCCCTTAAATTCGTGCCCCACATCTATTACAGCAATGAAGAGGTGGACGCGATTCTGGAGCGCAACTCCGTCTCCGCCGGGGACAGCGAGACCGATACCTCGTTGATCGTCATCGAAAAGCCCACGCCAACGCCCTCGCCTGAGGAGATCGCCGCGGCGCAGGCGCGTGCGCAGGAGGCCCAGGTTGAGGTGACCCCCAGCCCCACGCCGCCGCCGGAAAACCTGCTGTCTTCCGAGGACGGCATCGACGTGTTCAGCGTGGTGGGCGGCACCTACCAGGGTTATATGATGGTGGTGCACGACCCATCCCGGGTCACCGTGGGCACCTGCCGGGACAAGTTCGACGGCTCCAAGGGCCTGCAGCTCAAGGACATCGCCAAGCGCTACGACGCCATCGCGGCCATCAACGGCGGCGGCTTCGAGGACAGCGGCGGCGTGGGTAACGGCGGCACACCAGTGGGCCTGGTGGTCTCCGAGGGCAAGCTGAAGCACACCGGCAGGGACAGGAACTACAACATCACCGTGGGCTTCGATACAAACAACATCATGGTCCTGGCCAAGAACATGTCCGACGACGACGCCAAGGCCAAGGGCATTCGCGACGCTATCACCTTCGGCCCCGCGCTGATCGTGAACGGCGAGCCCGCCGCCATCAAGGGCGAGAGCTCCGGCCTGAACCCCCGCACGGCCATCGGCCAGCGCAAGGACGGCGCGGTGCTGATGCTGGTCATCGACGGCCGTCAGGCCTCCAGCCTGGGCGCGACCTATTCCGACCTGATTTCCATTATGCTGGAATACGGCGCGGTCAATGCCATCAACATGGACGGCGGATCGTCCTCGCTGATGTACTACAAGGGTGAATACCTCAACAGTGGCGTCGTGCTGACCGGATCGCGCAAGATGCCGACGGCCTTCATCGTGCGTTGACGGAGGGACACATGAGCAGGAAGAAGAAAAAGAAGAGCATCTGGCGCAGCAAATTCTACCGCGTGTATTTTGTGCTGGTCGGCCTGGCGCTGGTGGCCATCGTCATTGGCACCTTCTGGCTGCGCGGGGTGCTGGCGGACTACGAATCCGCCCAGCCCAAGTACGTGGCCCAGGACGTGGCCAGGCTGTTTGAAAACGCCGACTACGAGGCCATCTACAATTACGATACATCCGCCGGACAGTTCGAGGGCGGCGACAAGGCGCTCTATGTGGACAACCTGAAGCAGCTGATGTCGGGCAAGCGGGTGGAATGGGACACCGCCTTTTCCGCCAACAAGGACGAGCGCAAGTACAACGTCAGGCTGGACGGCGAGCGCTTCGCTACCTTCACGCTGGTGCCCAGCGGCCAGACCTCTGCCGGGGGAAACCGATTGTGGAAGCTGGACTCCGTCACCACGCTGGTGGCGCTGCAGCAGGCCACGCCTGAGCCGGAGCCCGAAGCTACGCCCGAGCCCGAGGTGCCGGAGGTGGTCTATACCTGCCGCATTACGGCTCCCGCGGGCTACACCGTGACCGTAGATGGCGAAAACCTGAGCGCGGAAAACGCCACGACGTCCGAAAAGTCGCTGTATGAAGCGGATTTCCTCCCCCCGGGCGTGACCAATCCCACCCTGGTGGAATACCTGTACGACGCCGCGACCGAAACCCCGCAGATCCAGGCAGAGGACGATACCGGCGCGCCGATGAACGTGGAGGCCGTAGAGGGCAAGGCGCTGACTTGGTCCTGTCCGATGAAGTCTGACGAGGCCTATGCACAGCAGTACGGCAACGCGGCCATCGCCCTGGCGAAGCAGGTGGCCAAGTTCATGAACAAGGACGCGAAGAAGAAGGCCATCGAGCGCATCTGTGCCAAGGGCAGCCCCGCCGAAGACATCTTCGACAACCTCTCGAACACCTTCGCCACGCCTCACAATGGCATCTCATTCAGAGACGAGGTGGTCTCCGAGTTCTACGTGTTGGCCGACGACTGCTTCACATGCCGCGTCAGCTTCGATACGGTCCTCAAGACCCAGAAGGGAGAAGCGGTCTATCCCACCGCGTATACCTTCTGCGTGATCAAGGAGGGCGACAACGGGAAGCTGTGGAACATCAAGGTGTATTAATACTAGAGTGTGTTTCTAAATGCAGGGAGATGCAATTTATTTCGAGTGGAGAGGCTGAAAACCCAAAGGGTTTTCAGGTCTGGCCATTGGCCAGACTGCCACGGCTCAAATCAAAGATTTGAGGCGCGGCACCTTTGCCTGCATTTCAAGGCGATTTTCCGCAGGCTTAGTGGGGCTAAGTCAAGGGAAATCAACGCGGAAATGCAGGCAAAGACGCCGTAACTGCAACGGAGTTTCCAGCCAATTGCGCTTCAGGCATTTTAGAAACACACTCTAAACTCAACTAATAATACATGCATCTGTGGGTGCCTTCTCCGCATCTGTATACATTTTTAGTTGAGCTTAGTATAACGCACGTCAAGGGCCATGTCGAAGAATCGACATGGCCCTTGACATCGCTCGACCTGGCCCTTCGACTCCGGCTTCGCCTCCGCTCAGGATGACAAAGTTAAGGAACTACCGCACAATACGGCGGCACATCTGGCGGTGCCTTTTCCGCCAGTCATCTCTTGCAGATTTTTTTTTGATTTACCGCCAGTAAACCTTCAAAATCTGCAAGAGCGCCTGACGAAAAAATCACTCGCCAGCTGACCACCTTAATTGCGCGGTATTTCCTTAAATGCCTGTTTTCCTGAACAGAGAAATCGTGCCTTTGGCGTAGCCGGAGTCAAAGTACCTTTCTATTTCTTCAAAATGTGTATCGTGCAGGATGTGTCGCCAATGTAGTTACGCTCGGCGTCGAAGTCGTCCAGCGAGGCGCAGATGAACGCGGTGAGCCAGATGTCGGTGACGTGGCTGATCTGTTTGCCCGCGGTCAGTTTGATGGAGGTGATCAGGTTCTCCTTCTTCATCGAACCGGGCTTCAGGTGGGAGTAGAACTTGTGGGGCTCCCGGTGATAGTCGTCGTACAGCCAGCACTCGATGTATTCGGTGTGCTCAATGTGCTTGGGGGAGAGCATCGTATACTTGATCTCATTGCCGTCGTCCAACGTGTAACGCAGGGTGTAGCCGATCTTGCAGCTGTCCGCGTCGGGGAAGGCGGTCCAGGCCGCGCCAAAAATGTCCCCGAAGAATTCGCCGTCCAGTACCTCGGCGTCGGAGGGGATGACCTCAAAGCTGCCGATGTCCTTGCCCTTCTTCCACGGGCCGGTATAGCTGTCGCCAAAGCGCACCCGGGGGGAATAGTTCTTATCCTTGGGATGGTAGAAGGAGATTACGTCCGGCCGGCTGCCGGGCACAACGGTGGGCGTCGGCACCGGCTCGGGGGTCGGGGTCGGCTCGGGGGTGGGGGCCGTGGTGGGCTCCAGGCTGGGCTCCGGCGTCGCAGCGGCTGGAGCTTCGGTCGGCTGCGGGGCGACTGTGACCGACGCGACGTCTGCGGGCGATTGTCGGTCGGTGGCCGGTTTTTTGTTGAGCAGGAACAGCGCCAGCGCAGCCAGGGCGATGGCTCCCACGGCGCAGATGGCGATGGTGATGATCTGCCGGCGCCTGCGCCGTCTCAGCATTTCCGCCCGTCGCGTGGCCCGGGAGGATGTGGGTCTTTCTGACATAACTGCCTCCGTTAATGGAAATGTAGCGGTGGCGCCCGCGCCGCCATGGTGCCTGACGGGCTTCCGCCGCAATGCAGACGATGCCATGCTGCGACGCCTGCACAGCCACAGTGGCGGCCCGGGGGGCCGACGCTACAGATGTATTTACCACCCCATTATACCCCATATTCGGATAAATGAAAAGTGTTCTTTCTACCTTTGTATCTTTTTTTCTTCACATTTTTGCAAAGATTGTAAGAAACCGCTTGAAATTGAAGTCCGTAAACGATATAATAATACTGTATGGCCTTTATACTTGGAGGCAATTCAATTTCAACCGGGAGAGAAGCAAATGAAACAGGCAGAGGCTCGATTGGAAGGCAAGACTGCCAGGAAAAACAGCAGGAAGCGCAAATCGCTGCTCTATCGCCGCATTGGAGGCGGGCTCCTGGTGGCGATGGCCGTGGCGCTCTTCGTATATATCTTTACCATTGGACTGAACACGGCGTCGCTGATGTGGGGCGTCGCGGCGATGCTTTTGCTGATCGAGGCACTGTTGCTTTGGGTGGATTTGCCCGTGTCCAAGGTATTACAGGGATTCCTGGGCGTTTTGTGCATTGGCCTGCTGGCCTATGGCTTTTTGGATTACAACTACGTTCGCGTAGACGGTCGGTTTGTGCCGAAATATGCCGTGACCGCCCGCATCCAGGTGAAGGACGAATACCCCAAGCACTTCGAGCAGATGGTGAGCCTGAGGACGCTGGACATGCGCGGCTCCACCGTGACCGATTTCACGCCCATACGGTCGCTGCCGAGCCTGGAGCGGCTGGACATCCGGGATAACTACGCCTTTGACCAGGCGGAGCACGACAAACTGGTCGAGGCCAACCCCAACTGCGACATCCACTGGAGCGTGCCGGTGGGAAACAAGCACTTCGACAGCATGGCGGATTACTACGATCTTTCCCCGTTTGATCTGACCACCACACAGCTGCGGGAGTTGATCGCCACCTATCCCAACACCTACTTTGACTACCAGGTGCCTCTGTACGGCAAGCGCTATACCACCGATACCGAGGCGCTGGACATTCGGGGCGAGGTTCCGGACGCCGGCGTGATCGACGATGCCCTGGGCCTGCTGCCCGCGGTGAAGACGGTGGACATCCGTGGCCAGAAGACGACCTCCCAGACGGTATCGATGCTCTGCGACGCCCATCCCGACGTGTACTTCATGTTCTCCTGCGACGTGCCGGAGGGGGAGATGACCACCGAGGACACCGCAGTGACGATCACCGGCACCTACGAGGACATGCTGGCCTACGCGGCCTACATCCCCTACATGCCGAAGCTGGAGAGCATCGACGCCACCAGCATCAAGCTGACGGACGAGCAGCTGGATTCCCTGGGTGAAATTGCCAGCAGCGGAAAGCTGCGCTACAGCCTGATGGTCTACGACAGGGGCTGCTCCAGCCTGGCTACCGACCTGAACTGGGACAACATCCCCTTCACCGGCGTGGAGGAGGTCGAAAAGTACCTGGCCCGGCTGCCGCGGCTGAAACGGGTATCCATGTGCGATTGCGGCCTGACCGAGGAGGAGATGGGCCAGCTGTTCGATGCCCATCCGGACATCAAGTTCATTTGGTGGATCGAGTTCGGCCACTACCGGCTGCGCACCGACGCCACGGCCTTTACCACCGCGCTGGGTGACGGCAACCAGTACCACTACGATGACGAGACCTTCGAAGCCATACGCTACTGTACGGACCTGATGATGCTCGACCTGGGCCACAACCGCATCACCAGCATCGACAACTTTACTGGCCTGACCAAGCTGAAGGTGCTGATCCTGGCGGACAACCGGCTCACCGACATCTCCCAGATCACCTGCTTCCCGGACCTGGAGTACTTGGAGCTGTTCCTGAACGACATCACCGACGTGACGCCGATCACCGAGCTGAAGAAGCTGCGGGACTTCAATATCTTCCACAATCCGCTGTACGAGAATCACAAGGTGCTTCGGAAGATGACCTGGCTGGAGCGGCTGTGGATCGGGGGCTGCCGCCTGTCCCCCCAGGATGTGAAGGACCTGCAAAAGGCCCTGCCCAACACGGAGATATCGACCATCGGCCAGAGTTCTACCGCCCGGGGCTGGCGCAAGCACCCCCACTATTACACCCTCAAGCGCATGTACGAGGAGGGCAAGTACATCCCGTTTGACTCGTGACGCGCTGAAACAGGTTGCATAATCCGGTGAAAACGTGTATAATAGGAGCGGGATATTGAGAGAGGGGGGCTTCCTGTGAAGCTGATCATCGCAATCATACAGGACGAGGACGCTTCCAGACTCATCAACGAGCTGATGACGGAAGGCTACCGCGTAACCAAACTGGCCACCACGGGCGGCTTCCTGCGCGCCGGCAACACCACGCTGCTGGTGGGCGTCGAGGACGATAAGCTGGAAAAGGCCATGGAAGTGATCGAAAAGGTATGCAAGAGCCGCAAGCAGATCGCTTCGACGCCTGCGCCGATCTCCGGCACCACGGGCATGTACGTGCCCTTCCCGGTGGAGGTTACCGTCGGCGGCGCGACGATATTCGTGCTGGACGTGGAACAGTTTACCAAGATCTGAGGTCAACCTTGAAAATCTCCGAGTTTGCGGGTTACGGCGACAAAATGGAACAGCTGATGCGTTCGGTTCAAGCCGGGCGCATTGTTCATGCCCTGTTGTTCGTCGGTCCCCACGGCTCCGGCAAGCGCACGATGGCCCGGCTGTTCGCCCAGGCGATGGTGTGTGCCTCGCCACACAAGCCCTGCGGGGTATGCCCCGCCTGCAAGCAGTTCCTGGCCGGCTCCCACCCGGACGTGAAGGTGGTAAGGCCCGAGAAGAAGTCCATCGGCGTGGAGGAGATTCGCGCCCTGATCGACGCGCTGTCGTTGCGGCCCTATGAGGGCGACAAGCACATCGCCATGATCGAGCAGGCGGACAAAATGACCGCCAGCGCCCAGAACGCCCTGCTAAAGACGCTGGAGAACCCACCCGGCGAGGTGATGTTCTTCCTGATCACCGATGTGCCGGGGGCGCTGCTGGACACCATATTGTCCCGCTGCCAGACGGTGCGCCTTGGAGATATCGGCGTTGAACTGTGCGCGAAGGTGCTGGAAGGTCGTGGCGTAGAGCCCCAACGGGCGGCGCTGCTGGCGGGCCTCGCCCAGGGTTCTGTGGGCCGGGCGCTGGAGATCGACGGCGACGGGGAATGGATGGCCCTGCGTGAGCGGGTGCTCGCCTCGCTGGAGGCGCTGAACGGCCCTTCAAGCGTAGCCGCCGCCGCGACGCCGCTGGAAGAGGACAAGGGCGGCGAAGGCGGGATATTGGATATCATGGAGCTGTGGGCCAGGGATTTGATGGCTGTTCAGAGCGGCGCGGCGCCCTACGAAGCGTCGGACGCCCAGCGCCTGGACCGATGCAAAATCGACGGGAGCGCCCTGCTTCGGGGCGTGGTGCTGGCCAGGCAACAGCTGGACAGCAACGTATCCTGGCCCAACGCGCTTGAAAATATGTACTTTCAATTGACGGACAGTGGAAAAAACGGGAGGACAAAGCTTTCATGGCAACGGTAATCGGCGTCCGCTTCAAGAAGGCGGGCAAGGTGTATTACTTCGACCCGGATGGCATCTGGCCCAGACCGGGGGACTATGTGATCGTGGAGACCGCGCGGGGCGTGGAATTCGGCGAGGTGGTAACCGGATCGCGCTCGGTGAACGACGCCCAGATCGTCACGCCGCTGAAAAAGGTTATCCGCATCGCCAGCGAGGAGGACGTTCAGCGCGCCGAAGCCAATGAAAAGCGCGAGGCAGAGGCGTTCAAAATCTGCCAGGAGCGCATCGCCAGGCACAAGCTGGACATGAAGCTGGTCAGCGTGGAGTACACCTTCGACAACAACAAGATCATATTCTACTTTACCGCCAACGGGCGCGTGGACTTCCGGGACCTGGTGAAGGACCTGGCTTCGGTGTTCAAGGTCCGCATCGAGTTGCGCCAAATCGGTGTGCGCGACGAGGCGAAGATGCTGGGCGGCCTCGGCTCCTGCGGCAGGCCTATCTGCTGTGGCGCGTTCCTGGGGGATTTCCAGCCCGTGTCCATCAAGATGGCCAAGGAGCAGAACCTGTCCCTGAATCCCACGAAGATCTCCGGCCAGTGCGGGCGGCTGATGTGCTGCCTGAAATACGAGCAGGAGAACTATGAGCAGGTGCTCAAGCGCGTGCCCAGGGTGGGCAAGGACATCGTCACCCCCGACGGCGTGGGCGTTATCACCGAAATCAACTGCATCAAGGAGACCGTCAAGGTTCGCATTCGCGTGGACGAGGACAGCTTTGACGTGAGGGAATACCCCATCGACGACGTGCGCCGCCCCGGCCCCGACGACGCCGCGGCCATACGCGAGCAGCGCCCTGAAAAGCCCCGCCGTGGCAGGCCCCAGCCCCAGCCCGAGGCTGCGGACAATGCCGAAGACGCCCCCGAGGAGGGCAAGCGCAAGCGCTACCCCCACCAGAAGGCACCCAAGAACCTGAGCACCGACCAGTTCCTTGAGAAGATGAAGGAGGATGGTGGCGCGACACCAATGCCACCCAGGGAGCACCGTCGCAAGCGCGGCCGCGGCGGCAAGGGCGCTGAGGAGCGCCAGGAGGCACAAAGCGCCCCGGTGGAAGCGCCGAAGGACAGTGAAGCATGACAGCATGGGCCATTCTGAGTACACATCTCACGATATGGGGTGCACAGTGAATGAATGATAAACCGTCAGGATGTAGCGCAGGCGCCGCCCCTACAGCTTTTTAAGCATCATTTATAGGATTTCACAGTATTCTCAGTTTAATGTAGAATATCCTTCGCTTTGCTCAGGATGACACCGATACGCTTGTCATCCTGGGCGAAGCGAAGTCGTGCCGCAGGCTTGCGAAGCACATGATCTTTTCTTATTTGAAGAACAGTATCACACCAATAGCATTCTAATGCAGGGCCCACGCATGAGTTACAGCTCCGAGACAATAGTATTGCTAATACCCCATGCAGGGGCGGCGCAATGCCACGCCTACACTAGTGTTTATTCATATCGTTGCAACACTATTGTAATTCACGCGTTTGCCCTGCATTCTAATGGTTGCTCAGTTGAATTTTTTTCACACATGTTATATAATAACATATGATTTTGCATGATACAGCGCTGTATGGCTGCTACCATGACAGGGCCGCTGTCGACGGAGGGAAGGGCAATGCATTCGATACGCACAAAGATCATGGCGGTAACCATCGCCGCGATCATGACCAGCATACTGGCGCTGGGCGGCATTGGCGTACTGACGATGGGCGTGGAGAGCGACCGAAGCTCCGCCGAGAAGCTGGAGTTGATCAGCGAAAACATACAGCAGAAGCTGGATGCTTACCTCGACAGCATACAGCAGTCGGTGAGCATGGCCATACATATGGCAGATGATTCCCTCGACGACGCCGATGTGGTCTACCTGGGCACCTCCGGCACGCCTGAGGAGGTTGAGAGGCTGGACAGCGCCCTGGCAAAGCATTGCCAGGAGGTGGAGCACGCCTTTGGCAGCATCGCAAACAACACCAACGGCATTGCGACATACTACTACTGCATTAATTCGGGCTATGGCTCGTCGGAGCACGGCTTCTTCTGGTCAAAGATGGACAGCGGCACATTCACTAAGCAGGCCCCCCTGATCTCTACGGAGCTGGATCCCAACGACACCGAACACACGACCTGGTATTATTCACCGCTGAAGGCTGGGCGGCCCGTATGGGTTGGCCCATACAGGGCCCATTTCCTCGGGGACGTGTGGACAGTATCGTATGTCGCGCCGATCTACCACAATGGCTTTTTGCTAGGCGTGATGGGCATGGATATACTGTTTGACACCATGATCCAGCTGATGAAAGATGTGTCCGTGTACGATACGGGCTTTGCCTTCCTGATGGACAGGGATGGCAACGTCATTTACCATCCCGACATGGAGGTTGGCGGTGAACCGGTACAGTTCACCAGGGATTTGGACGCGAAAACCCTGAAGCGCAGGAGCACCGGCGATGAACTGGTGCGCTATACCCGCAACGGCGAAGAATGGCAGCTGGCCTTCTGTACCCTAACCGACGACCACAAGGTGGCCGTCACGGTGCCGGTTTCCGAGATTACCGCGTCCCAGCGGCAACTGACGCTGCTGATATTGCTGGTGGCTGTGGTGATACTGGCCACCTTCACAACGATTACACTGCTGATCATGAACGCGCTGACAAAGCCCCTGTTGCGGCTGACATCAGCGTCCCAGCGGCTGGCCGCCGGTGACTATGAGGTGGAGCTGAATTACGAGGGCAAGGATGAGGTAGGCATACTGACCCGGGCCTTCCGGCAGATGCGGGACCACCTGAAGCTGTACATAAGCGACCTGAACACGAAAGCCTACACCGATGATATGACCGGGGTGAGAAACAAGGGCGCGTTTAACGCCTACCTCGGCCGCCTTGACGCCGCGGTGCGCCTGGGCGGACAGCAGGACACCCCGGAATTCGCTATCATCATATTCGACTGCAACCGGTTGAAGCAGGTCAACGACCAGTATGGCCACAGCGCCGGGGATATCTACCTGCAAAAGGCATGCCGGCTGATCTGCCAGGTCTACGATCATAGCCCCGTATTCCGGCTGGGCGGGGATGAATTTGCCGTGGTGCTGCAACGCGAGGACTACGAAAACCGGGATGCCCTTGAGCGGGACTTCCAGCGTCGGACGGACGAGCAGAACGCTGCGGCAACCCATCCCTGGGAGGCGGTCAACGTCTCCATGGGCATGGCCGTGTTTGAACCCGGGAAGGACCGGAGCGCCGATCAGGTGCTCAAGCGGGCCGACGCGCTGATGTACGCGGCAAAGCGGCAGTACAAGGAATCCTGACAGTCAGCAGTGCGGCCGCCTGTAATGCCGGCGATCGCGCTGCTTTTGATCCGTGCGCGAACCAAAAAGGTCATATTTGCCAGCCCTTGTATCACAGGGACATGTGCTGTATAATAAGACTATCGTATCGGTTCAGTCCAATCAAACGAATTGACTATAGCGGCGGCCCCAGGGCCGCCGCTATGGCGGCAAAGTGGAATCGCGCACTTCCCGCACACACGATGGCGCCGCCGCTGCATTTTCCTCCGCATGGGCTGAACAGTTACAGACTGTCAAGGAAAAGGAGTCCGCTTTATGAAGAAGAGAACATTTGAATGGATATGCGCCCTTTTGGCCGTGACGATGCTCTGCGGCAACTTTGCCCTCGCGGATGCCCAGCCGGATGATGCCATCGGGGGCATTCTCGCGGGCATGTCCCTGCGGGATAAGCTGGCGCAGATGATGTTCTTTTGCCCCAGGACGTGGAAGGAGGACCCCTCGTCCGATACTCCCGCCGAGAATATCCGGGTTCTGAACGAATATACCCGGCAGTACATCGCCGATCACAGGTTCGGCGGCATACTGCTGTACGGCGAAAACTGCGGCGACGCAGAGCAGGTGCTGCGACTGGTGGCCGATATGCAGGCGGCCAACCAGGAAGGCGGAGGACTACCGATGCTGATGGCCGTGGACCAGGAGGGCGGCACCGTCAGCCGCCTGGGCTTCGGCACCAGCGGCACCGGCAACATGCCCATCACGGCCACCGGCGACCCGGAGAACGCCCGCGCCATGGCCCGGGTATTCGGCGAGGAGCTGGCCCTGCTGGGCCTCAACACCGACTTCGCGCCGGTGGTGGACATCAACGACAACCCGGCCAACCCGGTCATCGGCGTGCGTTCCTTCGGCGACGACGCGGCCGTCGTGTCCGAGTACGGCTGTGCCTTCATGGAGGGCCTCCAGGACACCCGGACCATCGTCAGCCTGAAGCACTTCCCGGGCCACGGCAACACCGATGTAGACAGCCACACCGGCCTGCCGCTGGTGGACCGCAGCCACGACGAACTGATGGCCAACGAGCTGGTGCCCTTCAAGGCGGCCATCGACGCCGGCGCGGACATGGTGATGACCGCCCACATCCAGTATCCCCAGCTGGAGAAGCAGACCTATAAATCCCTGACCAGCGGCGAGAAGATTTACATCCCCGCCACGATGAGCCGCGTGATCCTTACCGACATACTTCGGGGCGAGCTGGGCTTCGACGGCGTGATCGTTTCCGACGCGCTGGAGATGAAGGCCATCAGCGATAATTACGCCACCGAGGACGTGCTGGCCATGACCATCAACGCCGGCGTGAACATGCTGATCCTGCCCGCCGTACGGGATATGGACATGATGAACCAGATCGACACCATGCTGACCCGTGCCGTCGAGATGGCGGAGGCGGGCGTCATCGACCGGGATCTGATCGACGATTCTGTCCGCCGCATACTGGCCCTCAAGCAGAGGTATGGCGTGCTGGATCACACGGATTTTGCCGTCACCGACGAAGCTGTCGCCGTGGCGGCGGAAGGCTGCGGCAGTGCCGAACACCGCCAGGTCGCCTGGGACATCGCCTGCGAGGCCCTGACCCTGCTGAAGAACGAAAACGATGCCTTCCCGCTGGCCGTGAAGCCGGGGGAGAAGACGCTGCTGCTGTTCACGGCGTCCAGCCGCGCAGGCGCGGCGGAGCTGTCGATGAAGCTGCTGACGGAGATGGGCGCGCTGCCCGAAGGCGCGACGATTGAAGGCATGACCATCGAAAAGGATACCGCTGAGGCATGCCTCGCGGCGGCAAAGACCGCGGACCACGTGCTGATGATCAGCCGTGCCTGGTCGTCGGATTGCCTCGACCCGGCCACGGAGGACGGCTTCCCGGTGGGCATCGTCAACCAGGTGATCGACGATCTGCACGCCGCCGGCAAAACCGCCGTCGTCATTAGCTGCCAGCTGCCCTATGACGCCGCCTGCTATCCCGGGGCCGACGCCATACTGCTGACCTACGGATCAAGCGCGATGAAGACCGCCCCGACGGCGGAATCCGGCGAGGGAAGCGCCTGGGTGCCCGACCTGCCCGCCGGCATATGTGCCGCTTTCGGGGCTGTGGAGCCGACCGGACAGCTGCCTGTAAACCTGCCGAAGCTGGATGAGGCCTATCACCTGACCGATGAAGTGCTCTATGCCAGGGGAGCGGGAGCGAACGACGCGGCCAACTGAAAGGACAGAAAATACGCAAGCGCCGGGGGATAAGCATCGAGGCTTTTCCCCTTGCGCTTGTTTTATTATACGTGCCTTGCGCTGGTATTCATGGAAAATATGCGTGAATTTCAACTTTCGCTGTGGACAGGGAAAGCTATTCGTGCTATGATATAACCAAGCTAAAATAGGTGTAGAAGTATGCCTCGCAGCACGCGCGCCGTATACTGCCGCGCGTCGCGGGCGTTGGAAAGAGGGGTTTGACCGCTGGCGGGGTCAAGAGAAGGCCTTTTGAACGCCATCGGCCGTCTCGCTGAAATACTGAAAAAAGCGCTGAGCGAAACCATACCGTAAATGACGATCAACAGAGAGAGCAAAGCATACAGGCGCATGGCCCGGCTGTTGGAAGTGCTGTTTTTGGCGCTGGCGGGGCTTTATATACTGTACAGGATATCGAAGTCAACCACGTTTCACCTGATTTGGCCAAGCTGGTTCGAGCCGGGTCTGATGCATGGGTTGACTTTGATCGCTTTATTGCGGCTTCTGACGGGCAAACTGTGGCGCAGGGAGACGCTGGTTGCGCTGGCTTTTGCGTTGATTTACGGCATGATATACCGCACGGACGGTTACTCCTTCCTGCCGTTCTTGAGTATCCTGACTGTGGGATTCATCGACATCGGGCACAGGAAGATATTGCGCATGTTCCTGTTGACGGCGGGTACGCTGTATTGCGTGACTGTGCTGGCGGGTTACCTCGGCGTCATCACGAATTATGTTCGCATCAAAAACGGACTAAGGAGCGCCTGGGGCATCAGCTATCCTACGGATTTTGCGTCGCTGGGCTTTTACCTGCTGTTGGCGCTGTGGGTGGCGGCGGACAGGCTGCCGGACTGGGCGATGCTGCTGATCTGCGCGGTATTTGGCGCGGTGGCGTGGTTTATTGCCCACAGCAGCACAAGCACGATTTGCTTGGCCCTGCTGTTCTGCGCGATACTGTACCACATTTATGAGCGGGGGATCGACCGGCGGCATCCCAATATGAGATGGATGAAGCGGGGTGTAAACCTGTTCTCGACGCTGTCCTTCCCACTGCTGGCGCTGTGCATGCTTGGGATGATGGCGATGTATGCACGGGGGATGAACCTGGGATTCAAGCTGAATAGCCTGCTATCCAACCGCCTTAAATACCAGGTGACCGCCTGGCAGACCTACGGGGTGAAGCCCTTCGGCACGCCCTTTGTGCTGCACGGCGACGGCTTTTCCGTATTTCCGCAGCCCAACTACACCTTTGTAGACAGCTCGTACCCGCTGATCATCCTGCGCTATGGCTGGGTGCTGTTCATCGCGCTGTGCCTGTCCTGGGGTTGGACAGCTCGAAAGGCCATACGCTGCGGGGACAGGCGTCTGGTGCTGGTATTGGGCATCATCGCTGTACATTCGTTCTCGGAGCACCACTTTATCGACGTCCATTTCAACATCCTGCTGGCGATGCCGCTGGCGGCCTATCTGTCGCAGAGGGAGCCGGTACAGAATCAACTGTCCGAATCCCGGGCGAAAGGCGATGGCAAGGCAACTGTCGTCGCCTGGGTTGGCACGGTATTGCTGCTGATTCTCGGCGCTTGCCTGTTTGGTCCAAGGCTGATGGCGTGGCTGAAAACCGCGCTTGAAATCATGGGATATGGCCATGGCACGCATGCCCTTCGGCTGATCTACGTGCTCCTTGGCGTGATGTTCGGCGGGTGTGCGGTGTTATGGTCGGTAAGTCACGCCATAAAAGCGCTGCTGGCTGGGAAGCCCCGGGGAGCCCGCGCTCCCGTGGCGGTTCTGTTGGGTTGCGCGATCGTTGCCGGCGGGTTGGGCATGTTTGCCAATGGTATCATCAACCGCGCCGCAGGGGAGAACGAGGCCATGGTGGAGGCGGACCGGCAGGCGATGGAGATTGCCGTGAAATCCGCCACCGGCAAGGTCTTTTCCGGCGTGCTGCCGGAGCTTTACGCCCGAAAGATCGACGGCCTCAGCTATGCGCCCTTCTTCGAGGACGACATGGCCCGACTGCCGGGCAACACCGTGCTGTTGCCCTCCGATACCGAACGGGGCACCTTTATCCACAACGGGTTCCTGTACGTGCCTGTCTCACAGACCCATGCGCTCTATACCGGCGACCGTGCCGTCGTTGAAGCGCTGACCGCTGCAGGATACCAGGCCACGGGTTACTACAGCGGCGTTCAGCGCGTTGATCTCGAGGAGGCTTCCGCGCTCAACGCGCTGGAATACGATCCCCAGCGAGGTGTTCGGCTGGACGGCAGCGCCGGAGCCATGCAAAACGGCCCCTGGAGGGACCTGTATGGCGGCAGGTACACGATGACCTGGACGTTGGGCTTGCCCGAGGGCGCGTCGCGCGGGAAGGAGACCGTATGCACGCTGCGGCTGACCATCAACAAGGGCGATAACGTCATCCTTGAAAAAGAAGTCTCGGGCGACCAGTTTGACGAGCAAGGGCAGCTGAGCGTTTCGATACCGTTCAAAATTGCCAGCAGCCGAAGCGTGGCCTTCGAGGCCGTCGCCGCCCCCGGCTGCCGGGTGGATGTCAGCGAGATACGCTTTGTTCGCACACCCGTGTACGATGTCCACTCCTTCTACAATTCAAAACTGAAGAAGGTCCGTGACGAATACTATGGCCGGGATGGCCAGCCAGTTCTGCGCAAGGAGGGCTGGTTTGCCTGCGATTACGAGTACGACGGTCAGGGAAATGTCACCTGCCTGTCCTACTACGATTGCGATGGCCAGCCGGTTATCGTCAGTGGCGGCTATGCCCGCAAGCGCCAGGTGTATAACGTGAGGCGCCAGGTTGTGCGAGTGGAATACTACGGTCCCGACGATAAACCCATCACCGTCGCTTCCGGGTATGCCTTTGTTGAAATGGAATACGATGCCGCGGGCAACATCGCACTTCTGCGCTACTTCAATACGGACGGACTGCCCTGCGTCATATCCTCCGGCTACGCGCAGGTGCGCAGGGCCTACAATGATAAAAAGCAGGTCGTGCGTGAGCTGTACTACGGTGCCGACGGCCGGCCGATCCGGCTCTCAGAGGGCTGCTACGGCGTCGAAATGGCCTACGACCGCGCGGGCAATGTGTCCATGCGCAGGTACCTGGACGAGAGTGGCCATCCGGTCGTACTGGCCAATAAGGGATACGCGGAGGTCCGGCGCAAGTACGACGGGCTGCACCAGATCATAAAGGAGTCCTACTATGACGCCGAAGGCGCGCCGACGCTGTGTTCCAGGGGGTTCGCCGCCAATGAGCGTGAGTACGACGAGGCAGGCAACGCCGTCGTGCAGCGCTTCCTCGATCTTGAAGATAATCCGGTGATGATATCCGCCGGCTACGCGGAGGTCCATCGGGAATACAACCGCGTGAAGCAGATAACGTCAGAGCGCTACTACGGCGTCGGCGGTAAGCCTGTTGCGCTGCCCACCGGCCAGTTTGGCGTGGAGATCGGCTATGACGGGGTTGGGAACCCATATATGCGCCGCTACCTGGATGCCAGGGGCAATGTGATGCTGATTGACAAGGGCTACGCCGAGTACCGAAGGGAGTACAACAGCCGCAAAAAGGTGGTCAAGGAGAGCTATTACGGCGTCGACGGCGAACTCATCGAATGCGTGAACGGCTATGCCTGGCTTGAACGGGAATACGACCGGGACGGGAACATCACCGCGGTGCGCTACTTCGATTCCGAAGGCAATCCTGTAAACACGGTCAACGGCTACGCCGAGGTTCAGCGGGAATACGACGGCAAGCGCCAGCTGATCCGCGAGACCTATTACGATGCCCAGGGTCAGATGACGAACCCGGCGACGGGTAAGGCTGGCAAATAGGATTCATTGAATTAACGATGGTTGGAGCGTGCGAAATGAAGAAACTGATTGTCATTGAGGGACTCGACGGCTCCGGAAAGGCCACCCAGGCGAAGCTGTTGGCTTCCACGCTGACGCAGCGGGGGACCCGGGTCCGGGAGGTCAGCTTTCCGGATTACGACAGCCCCAGCAGTGCGCTGGTGAAAATGTACCTCGGGGGTGAATTCGGCGACCGACCGGGAGATGTGAACGCCTATGCCGCTTCGACATTCTATGCCGTTGACCGCTATGCGTCCTTCAAGAAGGATTGGCATCGGGACTATGCCGAGGGTGTGGTCATTGCCGACCGCTACACCACCAGCAATGCCGTGCATCAGTGCGGCAAGCTGGAGGAGGCGCACTGGGATGCCTTCCTCGACTGGCTGTTTGACCTGGAATACGGCAAGATGGGCATTCCGACGCCCGACCTGGTGGTCTACCTGCGCGTGGATCCAGCGGTCTCCCAGGAATTGATGATGGCCCGGTACCAGGGTCACGCGGAAAAGAAGGATATTCACGAGAAGGATCTGGCATATCTGCGCCGCTGCCAGAGGGCTGCGGAATACTGCGCCCAGAAGCTTGGGTGGCGGATTGTAGATTGCTGCGAGGACGGGCTCATGCGCATCGTGGAATCCATACAGGCGGATGTCTACGGGATCGCCGAGGCAGTGCTATCATCTTCAAAAGAGGTTTGAGTCAGTGTGAAAAACCAATTGCGATACGGGAAGCTGAAATACATCAGCTTTGTGCTGCTGAACCTGCTGTGTCTTGCCGGGGCGAACATGCTCGCGGCATGGGTCTACATGAATACCCACAACACCAGGCGGCATCGCTACAGCTACGCGGACCACTGGTCCATCGTGGTGTTCATGCTTGTGATTGATGTGTTCATCACCATCGCCTTCAATACGCTGAACCGCGTGCTGATGCGGCGGGCATTAAAGGAACTCGTCGAGTCGATAAAGCATGTGGCCCTCAGCTTTGTGCTGCTGGCCCTGGTGCTGTTTACCACCAAGCTGGGCGCGGATTATTCCCGCTTCACGGTGTACCTGGCCTATATCATCGACCTGATACTGCTGGTGGGTACCCACATCGCCTGGAAGGAGCTGCTCAGACGATTGCTCAAGCGCGGCAGGACGCCCACGGCCCTGCTGATGACCACCGATAAATTCCTGGATGAGGGCATCGACACGCTGACAAAGTCCGGCGTCGATGTCAGGGCAATCTTCCTGCTCAAGGCCGGCAAGGGCCAGAGCCGGGATGACATCGACGAGGTGCAAACCGAGGACGAGGCCACCGCCTGCATCTGCTGGACGCCCCTGGACAGGGTCTACATCTACGGCCTCGACCACCAGATGATTCCCGAAAAGCTGAAGCACGCCTGCGAGGAGATGGGCGTCGCCATTGACTTTGTGGACTTTGAATACCGCATCCTCGAATTGAAGACCGTTGCCAATGAGGACCCGAAGTACGGCGCGCTGTCGTTCCTCGAAGGCAAGCGGGACATTCCCTTCCCGATTCGCCGCGTCTACTGGATCACCCAGACTGAGGCGGACCAGCACCGGGGCTTTCATGCCCACAAGCAGAATTGCCAGCTGTTGTTTTGCCCCCACGGTAAGATTGACATCATACTGGATGATGGTTCCAACGAGAAGAAGACGGTGACGCTGGACGGACCGCGCAAGGGGCTGCTGCTGATGCCGGGCCTGTGGCGCGAGATGGTCTGGCGGGAGAGCGGCTCGGTGCTGTGCGTGCTGGCCTCGGAATACTACGATGAAAAGGAATACATTCGCAATTACGATGAGTTCATCGCCTACAGGAACCGGGAAACCCTTCCCCGGGGCGATGGCATGACGTGAGGAGCATCGACATGAAGATACCGTTCGCATCCTTCCTGCCCATGGAGCGTGAGCTGGAGCAGGACCTGCGTGGAGCTTTCGACAGGGTTTTCACGCGCTCGTGGTACGTCAGCGGCGCCGAGGACGAGGCATTTGAGCGGGCGTTTGCCGGTTATTGCGGCGCACGGCACTGCATCGGCGTGGGCAACGGACTTGACGCGCTGATGCTGGCCCTGAAGGCGCTGGGCATCGGCGCGGGAGACGAGGTGATCGTGCCCTCGAATACCTTTATCGCCACGGCGCTGGCCGTCACCTATGTGGGCGCGAAGGTGGTGTTCGTCGAACCGGACATTCACACCTACAACATCGATCCGGCGCGGATTGAAGAGGCGATCACAGGGCATACGAAAGCTATCGTGCCGGTGCACCTGTACGGCCAGGCCTGCGACATGGACGCGATCATGGCCATCGCCCGCAGTCACGGCCTGAAGGTGGTGGAGGACTGCGCCCAGGCCCATGGCGCGACCTACAAGGGCCGCAGAGTGGGCACCTTCGGCAACGCGGCGGGGTTCAGCTTCTATCCCGGCAAAAACCTGGGCGCGCTGGGCGACGCCGGCGCGGTGGTGACCAATGACGGCGCGCTTGCGGAAAAGGTGCGTGCCCTGGGCAACTACGGCTCGGACTACAGGTACCACCACATCTACAAGGGCAACAACAGCCGGCTCGACGAGCTCCAGGCGGCCTTTCTCTCGGCGAAGCTGCCCCACCTGGACAGGATGAACGCAGACCGCAGGCGCATCGCGGAGCGATACATCCGCGAAATGCATAATCCCCGGGTAGAGCTGCCCTGCGTGCGCGAGGATTGCGTGCCGGTCTGGCACATCTTCGCCGTGCGATGCGACGCCCGGGACGCGCTGGAGCAACACCTGAAGGCTCGGGGCATCGGCACCAACAAGCACTATCCGATACCGATGCACCTTCAGGAATGCTACCGGGATCTGGGCTTCAAGCAGGGCGATTATCCCATCGCAGAGACGATCAGCGCGACGGAGCTCAGCCTGCCGATGTACTACGGCATGACCGACGGGGAAATCGAATGCGTCATTGACGCGATCAATGCTTTTGAGGGATGACAGCAGATGGAAACCAAGGGAAACGCCAGCCTCATATCCAATGAGGAGGAGCGCGTGGCGCAGATGCTCCGGGAGGCCAACCTGGCGCATACCAACGCGATATCGGCGCCGGTTCACCCAAGGAACAGCTTCTATACGCGCGTGGGCAAGCGGGCGCTGGACATACTGATTTCACTGCCGGTGTTTATCGTGCTGCTGCCGTTGAACTGCGTCTTCGGAATATGCACTTTCTTCGATGTCGGTCGCCCGATCTTCTACCAGCAGACCCGGGTGGGAAAGGATGGCAAACACTTTACTCTGGTCAAATTTCGCAACATGAACAACAAGACCGACGCGGACGGCAAGCTGCTGCCCCCGTCCCAGAGGGTGACGAAGTTCGGGAAGTTCATGCGCAAGCTGTCGCTGGACGAGCTTTTGAATTTCTGGTCGGTGCTGAAGGGGGATATGTCCATCATCGGGCCGCGCCCACAGCCGGTATTCCTCTACGAGCGCATGAGCGATCGGCACAGGATGCGCACTGCCGTCCGGCCGGGTTTGGAGTGTCCCCGGGTCATCCATGTTCCCGGGGAGGCGATCTGTAAATACCAGCGCACCTTTGAAAATGACGTCTGGTACGTGGAGAATGTCAGCCTTTGGCTGGATATCAAGCTGGTACTGCTGCTGGTGAAGATGGCATTCACCTTCACCAGGCGGGGCGACCAGGCCTCGGGGAACGGCATCAGCTACTTCGTGGGCTACAACGCAGACGGCGTGGCCATCAGCATGAACGTCTACAGGAGCATGATGGCGAAGGAGAAGACGACGGCATGAAGACGGTTCTGGTTACGGCGATTGGAACGGTGACCGCCACGGCGGTGGTCAGGCGGCTGAAGGCCCGTGGAGGCTATCGCCTCATCGGCGCGGATATCAACGCGCGCCATGAGATTGCCACGTCCCTGGATGTGGATGAATTCTACCGCTTTCCCCTCGCCGTCAATGACGACTACATTCCCTTCGCGCTGGACTTTTGCAGGGCTCACAGCGTGGATTATTACTACGCGGTGATCGACAAAGAGGTGGTCAACCTCGCACGGAACCGGGAGCGGTTTGAAGCCGTCGGCACCAGGCTGTGCGTGGTCAACCGGGAATTCGCCGAAGCATGCCACTTCAAGGACGCATTTGGACGCTGGGTGGCGAGGTATATGCCCGAAATCGCCATACGATCCTACGATTCCCTTGATGAGGCCCGGAATGCTGTGTACCCCCTGTTCATCAAGCCTGTGGAGGGTGTGGGCAGCAACGGATGCCGGCGGATCGACAGCTACGACGCGTTGCTGACAGCCGTCGATGGCGGTGATATCGGCAGGCGTGTGCTCGTGCAGGATTATGTGGAGGGCCAGAACATCACTGTGGACTGCGTCCGGAATCGCAAGACCGGCCAGGCGCGGCAGATCCAGCGGCGGGAGCTTCTGCGCAACGCCAACGGCTGTGGCATCGCTGTTGAGATCTTTCACGATCCCGAACTGGAGCGCGTCTGCGGTGCCCTGATGGAGAAACTGGATTTGAACGGGGTCTGCAACATGGAATACTTTGATACCGGGAGCGGCTACAGGATCATTGAGATCAACCCCCGCTTCTCCGCGGGCACCCTGTATACCTGCATGGCGGGGGTGGATACGGTGCTGAACGCCATGCGCATCGCGGACGGCGAGCCCTGCGAATTCGGCGAGGTCGCCGTCGGGGCGCGCTTCGCCGAGCGCTACGAGCCTTATCGCATGGATTAACAATACACGAGGTCAACGCTATGATCATGCACAACCTGAAGGGAAAAAAGCTGTTGCTGGTGGGCGGGCTGAACAACACCGTCGACCTGTTCGAGCTGGCTCATCGCAACCACGTCACCGTGGGCGTGGCGGATTACAACCACGGCACGCTGGCCAAGGGCCTGGCGGATTACGCCTTTGATGTGAACGCCTACGACGAGGACGCCATGGCGAAGCTCATCGCCGATGAGCATTTCGACGGGGTCATCACCGCGTTCAACGAGCGCCTTGGCCCCATCGTCCGGAAGCTGGCGGACCGGGTGGGCCTGCCCGCGCCCTTCACGGTGGAGCAGCTCAAGATGAGCACCAATAAGAAGTATTTCAAGCACACCTGCCAGCGCTACGGCGTGCCGGTGCCGAAGGAGTATGTGATCGAAAGCGCCAGGGACATTCACGCCCAGGCTATCGACTATCCCGTGATCATCAAGCCGGTGGACTGCGCCAGCTCCGTGGGCGTCACTCCGTGCTTCGACCCCGAGGCCCTGGAGCGTGGCTATGAAAAGGCACGGAAGGCTTCTAAATCCGGGGATGTGATCGTGGAGCAGTACCTGCCCTACGACGAGATCAACCTCACTTACATCGCCCAGGACGGTGATATACAGCTCGCGGCCATACACGATCGCTACTTCAATACTGAGCAGAAGAGCGCCACGAAGGCCCCGGACCTGTACATCTACCCCAGCCGCTATACCGACCTGATCCTGGAGAAATACAACGATACCATCATCAACATGCTCCATGGCATCGGCGTTACAAACGGCTCGATGTTCATCCAGGCGGTGGTGCACGGCGACCAGCTCTATTGCTACGAGGCTGGCATGCGCCTGAACGGCTGCAAGACCTACCAGATCCTCGAGGTGGAGAACGACTACAACACCTTTGAACACCTTATGGCCTTTGCGCTGACCGGCTCCATGGGCGGGCATACCCAATTCAACCCGAAGTTCAAACGCTGGTACGCCACGCTGAACGTGCTTGGCATCCCCGGAAAGACCATCGCCGAGGTCTGTGGCGAGAAGGCGCTGAATTCCTATCCCTGGTTGATTCATATTGCCCGGCGGGATGGCGTCGGTCATACGATCCCTGCGGATTCCGCCGGGACCCTGGTACAGGATACGACGCGCATCCACATCATGGCCGACACCAAGGACCAGCTGATCGAGCGCATCGACCGGGCCAACGCCCTCTTCCAAATGCTGGATGGGGCGGGGGAGAGCGTATTGCTGAAGCCCCACGACACGGCGGAGGTATTGCGCCGGCTGGACTATGAACTGTAGTATGGAGGATTAAGAAGGATGAACAGGCTGATCGTCAGCGGCGCGGGCGGCTTCCTTGGGTCGCACATTGTCACCCATGCCCGGGCTCACGGTGTGGAAATCGTCGCGATAACCGGCAGGCCGACGTCTCCGGAGGGCGTGACCGCGGTACCCACGGAAGTATTTCTGCGGGATGGCTTGCCCTTTGACGCGGGGGGAGACGTGTTTGTCAATTGCCTGTTCCCTACGAACGCCAACGGGCCGCGGATGGCGCAGGGCCTGGAGACCGCCTTCCAGATGATATCGAAGGCGTTCGATAGTGGCATTGGCGCGTTTGTCAACATCTCCTCCCAGAGCGTGTATCCGTCTAAGCGCCCTTCGCCCGCCAAAGAATCCGACGCCCTCAGCCTGGAAACGGCTTATGCGGTGGGAAAGTACAGCACAGAGCTGTTCTGCAACCGCCTTTTTCGGGGGCATCCCCACACGAATATCAGGATGGCGAGCCTGCTGGGCGTGGGCTACGACCAGCGCATCGTCAACCGCATGGTGCGGCAGCTGGTCGGCGGGGAAGACCTGAAGGTGATGGGCGGTATGCAGCGCTACGGTTTTATGGATGTCCGGGACGCCGCGAGCGGCATACTGACGCTGGCCGACTCGGATCCGCAGCGCTGGCGGGAGGTCTACAACCTGGGACGACAGGACAGCGTTACGCTGGAGGAGGTCGCCGGACAAATCGTGGACATCGTCGCCCGACGCGCCGGCATCGAGGGCCGATACATCGTCACGGAGGGGCAGGATCTCAGGAATTCTGCCATCGACCCGTCTCGATTCATGGCCGATTTTGATTGGCGGGCTGAAATATCACTGGATAAAACCATTGCTGACATTGTCGACGATGTGATTGGGAAACAGGAGCGGCAGCTATGAAGATCTGGGTGATCGGACGGGGCTTTCCCACGCCCGAGAACAGGATGTGGGGCGTGTTTGAATACGAGCAGGCGAAGCTGCTGGCCAGGAATGGCTATGAGGTCTGCTATATCGCGCTGACAATGAGCTTCCTGAGCCGTAAGGACCCCAGGGGACTGCGGCGATTTGACCGGGATGGCGTGCATGTCGTCGCGTGTTCCCGCCTGTACTTTCCGGGAAAGCTGAATATCCACCTGGAGCGCTACGAGGATGAATGCTGGCGCAGGATATTCGACGTCGCGGAACGGGATACGGGGCTTCCCGACGCGATACACATCCACTATCCCGCCATGATCGGCAGCACGAACGAGATCGAAAAGTACAGGCAGCGCGGCGTGAAGCTATATGCCACCGAGCATTGGTCCCGGGTGTTGAACGGCAACCTGAAGGCACATGAGCTGGCCAGGCTGAACTATTACGCCAAACATGCCAACTGCATCGCCTGCGTCGGTGAATCCCTCATGGATGCGGTGAAGCGCCTGACGGACGCCAAGGTACCGCTGGTCATCGTGCCCAACATCGTCTCCCCGGTTTTCTTTGAAGCCCACAGGAAGGCGGAGGATGAAGGATTTACGTTCCTCTGCGTTGGAAGGCTCGTACCGCTCAAACAGTTCGACAGGGTGATCCGGGTATTCCGGACCGCTTTTCCGGAGGGGAATGTCCGCTTGGAGATCATCGGCAGCGGACCCAAACGCAAGGCGCTTGAACGGACTGTTGGCGGGGACGGTCGCATCGCGTTGATGGGGAGCCTGAAGCTGGAACGGGTGGCGCAGGAACAGGCGCGCGCGCAGGCGCTTGTTTCCTTCAGCCGCTATGAGACCTTTGCCGCGCCGGTGGCGGAGGCCTGGGCCTGCGGAAAGCCGACGATCGTGTCGGCGGCTTCGGGCATCGCGCCATATGTGAATGCTGACAACGGAATCGTCGTTCCGGCAGATTCCACAGAAGCTCTCGGGGCGGCGATGCGAAGGCTTTACGACGGGTATGCGGGCTATTCCCACGAGAAAATCGCCGGCTTCGCGAGGCGGGAATTCAGCGATGAAGCCATCTTCAAAAAGCTGGAGGCCATGTACGCCGGGTAATTGGATTTTTGCGGTATACGATACGCTTGAAGGAGATACTGACGATGGCAAAGCTTTCGAGACTGATCGACTACAGCCTGATCAAATGCATGAGCCTGTTGCCCATATCCAGGAACATGATCGTGCTTCACAGCCTGCCCGATTACAGCGATAACGCCTGGGCGTTTTACCAATACCTGATCGACAGGGGCTATAACAGGAAGTACAGGATCATCTGGCTGGTGGAGAAGCCTGAAAAGTACAAGCCGGAAGAAAATGTGCGGTTTGTCTGCGGTGAATCCAAATGGGTGCTGTTTCGCAGGGATTACTACCTGGCGCGGGCCAAATTTGTCGTCCATACCCACAGGACGCCCATTGGCCGGTGGCGAAAGGACCAGGTTTTTATCAATACCACCCACTCGGCTTCCCAGCTGAAGGCGGCGGGTGGCGAATTGCAGAAGACCGCGTGGCGCAGCGCGCCCACCTACCGGCTCAGGTGTGGGGAGGACGGCCTGAGGAAGATGATGAAGACCACAGGCAAGCCGGAGAGCCACTTCCTGGTCATCGGCATGCCGCGCCTTGACCTGCTCTATAGGCACCGGGATTGCGTCAGCGAGCTCTACCCCGGCCATAAGTATGCCAAGGTCGTCATCGTCATGGAGACCTTCAGGCAAAACCGGAACTTTATCGATTCGTCCTTTGTCAATACCTATGGCATGAACCTCATCCGCAGTGAGGCGGAGCAAAGGCGGCTGGACGACTGGCTGGTGGCCAACAACGTATTGATGATCATCAAGCCCCATCCCATGCAGGACCTTTCCTGCGTCAGGATGGAGAGCTTGACTAATATCCGGTTCCTGGCGCCACTGGAGCTGTGCGACCGGGATATCCAGCTCTACCAGCTGCTCGAAAACTGCGACGCGCTGCTGACGGACTACTCGTCGATCTACTATGATTTCCTGCTGCTGAACCGCCCCATCGGCTTCATGATCAGCGATATGGACGCGTACAGCCGGGGATTCGTCATCGACGATCCCGTAGCGGAGATGCCTGGCCGCAAGCTGGAGCACTTTGACGATCTGCTGGGCTTCCTGGAGGACCTCAAACAGGGAAAGGACGACCACCAGGCCGAGCGGAAGGCGCTGACGGACAAGGTGTTCAAGTATCAGGACGACAACAACTGCAAGCGATTGATGGATTTCATCGAGAAATACCCGCCCCAATCCGGCCGGTGAGAGGAGAAGACAGATGGTAATTGGCTACACGACAGGTGTATATGATTTGTTTCACATCGGCCACCTGAACCTGCTCAAGAACGCGAAGGGCATGTGCGACAAGCTGATTGTGGGCGTCACCGTGGATGAGCTGGTGCAGTACAAGGGGAAGAACGCCATGATTCCCTTTGAGGACCGCATCGAGATCGTGCGGGCGTGCCGGTATGTGGACGCCGCCGTGCCCCAGTACGACATGGACAAGCTGAGGGCCTGCAAGGCGCTAGGCGCGTCCTACCTGTTCGTCGGCGACGACTGGTATGGCACCGAGAAGTGGATGGAATACGAGAAGGCGTTTGCCAAAGAGGGTATAAAGATCATATACTTCCCATATACGCGGGGCGTTTCCTCCACCAGGATTACCGAGGCGCTGAAGGCTGTGCGCAAGGATTCGCTGACCGACGTGAAATGACAGGCTGTCGTGCCCCGGCAGCGTTAAGGAGGATGTACCGATGATTGTGGATAAGCGCTATTGCATGAGCTCCTTCCTGATGTACAGGACGATTTGCGATCACAACTACACCTTTGCCTCGGGTATTGTGCCCCGGTTCTTTGAAGAGAACGCGGACCGGGCGCCCGTCGACAACAGCGAGCAGCTGGAAGAGGCCCTGAGGCGGGAGGTGGCCCGCGCCTGCAAAAGCGGCAAGGCGGCCCTGGCCCTGAGCGGCGGTATCGATTCGGCAATACTGGCGCGGTTTATGCCCAAAGGCTCCGTCGCCTATACCTTCAAATGCGTGGTGCCGGGGATAGAGGTCACCGACGAAACCCCCGGAGCCGCGCGGTATGCCGAGGCCTGCGGCCTGGATCACCGGGTGGTTGAGATCTACTGGGAGGATTTCGAGGCGCTGGCGCCAAAGCTGATGAAGCACAAGGGCGCGCCCATCCACTCCATCGAGGTTCAGATTTGCAAGGCGTCCATGCGTGCCCTGGAGGATGGCTTTGACACCATCATCTTCGGCGAAAGCTCCGACCTCAACTATGGCGGCCTGGACGGTCTGCTTTCCAGGGACTGGACCATCCCGCAGTTCATCGAGCGCTATTCCTATGTGTTGCCCTTCAAGGCGCTGAAATCCTGCGAAATCATCACCGAGCCTCTCGAGGCCTATTCCCGGGACGGCTATATCGATACCCATGAATTCGACAGGCACCCCTTCTACGTGGAGGCCATGGGCAGCTATCAAAACGGCACCGAGACGGCGGGCATCAGACTGTCGGTGCCCTATTCAAAGACCTTCATGAACGTCCCGCTGGATTACGCGCGCATCCGCGCTGGGGAGAACAAATATATGGTGCGCGAAGTCTTCCAGCGACTGTATCCCAACTTCCCCGTGGCCAAAAAAGTGCCCATGCCACGACCAATGAACGAATGGATGAAGGACTGGAAGGGCCCGGTACGAGATGAATTCTGGCCCCATTGCGTAGAGGGGATGACTGGCGACCAGAAGTGGCTGGTCTGGGCTTTGGAAAAGTTCCTTGATATCATCGAATAAACCCGGGAGACATGAGTCGTTAAAATGTTGAGTAAAGCCTGGAACAAATACAAACGCTTTCCGGTTCAGGTCAGGGCTTCCTTCTGGTTCCTGATCTGTTCCTTCCTGCAAAAGGGCATATCGGTCATCACCACGCCGGTTTTCACCCGCCTGCTGTCCACGGCGGAATACGGCCAGTACAGCGTGTTCGACTCGTGGCTGAGGATCATAACGATATTCGTATCCCTGCACCTGTACAGCGGCGTGTACATCCAGGGCCTGGTGAAGTATTCAGATGACCGCAGGCGCTATTCCTCGTCGCTGCAGGGGCTGACACTGGTGCTCTGCGTCGGCTGGACCGTGGTCTACCTGATGTTCCGTGAATACTGGAACCGGCTGTTTACGCTGACGACGGTACAGATGCTGGCGATGCTGGTGATGATCTGGGCCACCGCCGCCTTCAACCTCTGGGCGGGCGAGCAGCGGGTGGAATACCGTTACCAGCGGCTGGTCATCGCGACCCTGGCGGTATCCATCGCCAAGCCGGTGGTCGGCATCATTTGCATCAGGCACGCCACCGACAAGGTGACGGCCCGCATACTGGGTCTGGCATTGGTGGAGCTGGTGGGCTATGTGGGCTTCTTCATCATCCAGATGAAGCGGGGAAAGCAGTTCTATTCCCGAAAATACTGGAAGCACGCCCTGATGTTCAACCTGCCGCTGGTGCCGCACTACCTGTCGCAGACGGTGCTCAACAGCGCGGACCGCATCATGATCAAAAACATGGTGGGGTCGAGCGAGGCCGGCATCTACAGCCTGGCCTATTCCATTTCCCAGATCATGCTGCTGTTCAATACGGCCCTGTCCCACACCCTGAGCCCCTGGATCTACCAGAAGATCAAGGATAACCGGGTGGAGGACATTTCAAGGGTTGCCTACCTGGCCATGGGGCTGATTGCCGTGGTCAACCTTGCGCTCATCACCGTGGCGCCGGAGGTCGTCATGGCATTCGCGCCGCCATCCTACCACGAGGCGATATGGGTGATCCCGCCGGTGGCCATGAGCGTGTTGTTCGTCTTTTCCTATGATCTGTTTGCCAAGTTTGAATTCTATTTTGAAAAGACAAAATACATCATGGTGGCGAGCATGACGGGGGCGATACTCAACGTCGCTCTGAACTATGTCTTTATCAAGCGCTATGGGTACTGCGCCGCAGCATATACCACGTTATTCTGCTTTATGGTATATGTGGTTGCCCATTACAGCTTCATGAAGAAGATATGCCGGGAAAAGCTTGGGAACGTCGATATCTATCCCGCTAAGGGGCTGATCGTGTTTTACACTGCGTTTCTTGCGATTGGTTTTTCCCTCATGGCCACCTACAACTATCCGCTGGTCCGGTACGGCGTGATCGCAGCGATGCTGATTGCCGCCATCATCGCACGGAAGCGGATCATGGGGGCGCTGCGCCAGATTATGTCGCTGAGGAAGCGGAAGAATTAAGAAACCACCAGAGGATCTGTCCATGGAATTGTTGAACTTTTTGGAATCCGGGTTTTTCCCGGAAATGCTGGCCTTCATTATGGCGTTCCTGCAACCGCCCTATTTGATGACCTTTCCAAAGATTGCCCTTATCTACAAGGCATACCGCTATGCGGCATGTCTTTGGATACTGTGCTTCAATATGAAGCAATTCGATGTCAAAAGGGTCTTCTGGTATGTTGGAATCTTCATGTTTTACCTCGTGCTTTCGCTGAGCACGGTATTGTCCGGGCACTATTCCCTTGCAATTCCTGAGATAAAAAACCTGGCGTTCTCGCTGTGCTTTATACGCATTGTCGATTTCTATTCCGGACGGAGCCTGATCAAGACGGTCTCGACGCTCAGGATTGCCTTCGAAGCGTTGTTTTGGATCAATCTGGTGACCGTGCTGCTGCGGCCCGCAGGCCTGTACACCGTGGTAAACGATGTCAACACCACAGACTTCAGCCGTGGCTTCTTCCTGGGACATGAAAACAATGCGATTGAATACATCATTCCGGTGATCAGCCTGTCGATGGTGGAATCCTATATCCGAAAGGGCAAGCTGGATCTGCATGTGCTGATTCTGATCATATGCTCCTTCTATATGGTCCTTTTCACCTGGTCGGCCAACGCGATTATCTGCGTCGCGATATTCGCGCTGTTTTACTTCGTCTTTGAAATGCCGTTTGCCAGGTTCTTCCGGTGCGCCTATTTCCTGATGGCTTCCGCCGGGGCGACACTGGTACTCGCGGTATTCCACTTGCAGGAGAAATTTGCCTGGTTTATCACCACTGTACTGAAGAAGAACATGACGCTGTCGAAGCGAACGTTCATCTGGGAGGCGAGCGTTCGCTGGATCATGTCGCGGCCATTGATTGGCTATGGCGTAGAGACGGCCGAGGAAAAGTATGCAAAGATCCAGGCGGTCAATTCGTGCCATAATTACTATCTGGATATGCTCTATTATGGCGGTATCGTGCTGTTGTTCATATTTATCGTACTGATTGCGGGATATGTGCTGAGCGTATGCGATATTAGCGACAACAAGCTCAGGCAAATCGCAGCAACGCAGCTTGGGGTCTACAGCATACTTTGGATCGCGACGCCCGTGCACCGGTATACGATCTTTATGATGTTCTGCGTATGGGTGCTGCTGTCAAGGCTTCCGGAATTGAACCCCCTTACGGATCTGAATGACATGAAATCGCTGTCCATATTGATACGTCACGGAAATCAGAAGGCAGACACGGCGTCTCGGTCGATATGAACGCACTGATTAAAGCTTGTATGCGCGAAAAACTATTCAGCTCCGGCTGTATTTGTAGCTACTGTGGCGGCCCAGTGGCCGCCGCTACAGGTATCTCTCATCACAAGGCGCAGGCCCTGGGCCGCGACGGCTGAACAGTTGTTTAAGGAAATACCGCACAAACGGGCGGCATGTCTGGCGGTGCCATTTCCGCTGACTTGCCGCCAGCAAGCCTGCGAAATTTGCAGGCGCGCCTGACGGAAAATTCACTCGCCAGCCAACCACCCTTATTATGCGGTATTTCCTTAAGTTTTTAATAACCACATACAGAAAGGAGATCAGCGAATGACCGCTCGAAGCATAATGAACAAAAGCATCGGCACGGCCAATGGCAGGCGCGCCTCGACCGGCCGGCTGCTATGTGAATTCACATTCGTCTTTGCCATCTTCTTCGCGGTGGTGCTTTCGCCGTTCTGGGTCTACGGGAAGAGCTTCCTCTGGAAGGCGGACGGAATGACCCAATATTATTCGGAACTGGTTTTTACCCGGAATTGGGTTAAAACGATCCTGGCCAGCCTGCGTGAGGGACGCCTGGAGATACCGCTGTGGTCGCCCTGGATCGGCCTGGGGCAGGGCACGCTGAGCACCGTGATCCACTACAGGCCCCTCAATTTCCTGTACTGCCTGTTTCCCTACGATGCGCTGGAGCAATACCTGACCTTCCGGATGGTCGTAGGTATGTACCTCTCGGGCCTGTCCTTCATCGTTTTTGCCAGGACACGGACCCGGAATCGCGCCTGCATCCTTCTGGGCTGCATGATCTACCTGTTCAGCGGCTTCATTCCCTTCTATGCCACGCGGCACTGGGTGTTCCTGGAACTGACGATGGCGATGCCCCTGATGCTGCTGGGCGTTGACCAGGTTTTCGACGGCAAATGGTCGTGGCTGTTCGTGCTGGTCGTGTTCGTCATGGCCATGTGTTACTTCTATACCCTGTACATGGTCACCATACCGGCGGTGATTTACGCCATTTTCCACTACTTTGAACTGAGTGTGGAGGAGCGAAATGCCCGGGGCGGCCTCGGCCGTATTTTCCTGCGTCACGTGGTTCAGGGTCTGACGGGCATTGCCCTGGCGGCCGTGAACATGATGCCCTGCATATTCGCCATACTTGAAAGCAGTCGGACCTCGGCGCAGAAGGGGGTAAACCTGCTCTTTTGGAAGCCGACGGCCTATCTGGACTATATACTTGGCATCGTGGATGCGGATGCCATCATAGACAACGGCTATATCGCACTGCCGAGCGCCGCGCTGGTGGGCATACTGGCCCTGGTCTATACCCGGCGAAAGCGGGACAGGCTGCTCCTGGGGCAGATCATATTGTATACCCTCGCGTTCATGATTCCGGCGCTGACGATGGTCTTCAGCGCTTTTGCCGGGAAGACGCTGCGCTGGAGTTATGCCTTCACATTCTGGACGGCCATTTGCACCGCCTGCCTGCTTCCCCGATTGCGCCGGAGCGGACCGTCGTGTTTCCGGTTTTGCGTGGGCGGCTTCGTCGCCTATACAGTCATATACATGTGCGTCGGCATATGGAAAGGGGACAACGTCTCCATCAGCCTCGTGACTGCGCTGCTGGGCCTGGTTATGCTGTATGTGGCGCTGGTATCGGACTGGGGCACGCGGTGGAAGCGTCTGGCGACGCTGCTGCTTTTCGCCGTCCTGCTGGTGGAGTTGACGGCGAAATCCTACGAGCGTTTCTCCCCCCAGTACGATGCCCGGATCGCCGCCTATGCCAACGCGGGCACGGTGATGCAGCGGGCCAGGGACAACGCCGCCGATATCCTTGATAAGGTTTCGGACGACGGGGATGTCTACCGCGTGGACGTCGCCATGGACAGGAAATCCGACCGGATCTACCTGACCAACTATGGTACACGGGATCAGGTCAACGGCGTTTCCAGCTACTATAATCTCAACAGCGAGCGGATGGCCCGGTGGTCCACTGATTTGGGCATTTCCCATATGGAATTCAGGTTCATGATGAACGACCTCGCCCAGCGGACTGTGCTGGACGCGCTGGCGGGCGTGAAATATGTAGCCGTTCTGAAGGAGGGCCTGAATCGCGTGCCCTATGGCTACACACAGATAGCAAACCGGAAGAAGACCCTCTCCGACGGGAGTACCACCACCGAGCATCTGTTTGAGAACCAATATGCGCTGCCCCTGGCCTATGCCTATGAGCGAAGCATCTCATCTGAAAAGTATGCAGCGCTTCCCCCAAACCGGAAGGAACAGGCGATGCTCCAGGGCGTCGTGCTGGAATCGGAATCCCCACTTCAGGAGGCGGAGCTTCGATTCGACGACCAGGTGATGATGGACAGCACCGCCATTCACAACGCGCTGGCAAAGATCGCTGAAAAGGATGCGAATCTGACGGTAGCGGATGGCTTGTTGCGTGTCAAGAAGAACGGCTACAGCGTTTCCATACCCATTGAGCCCGCGGAGGGCGAGATCTATTTGCAATTCAGGGGACTCCACTATCGCTCCGTCAATTACTATAAGTCGCAGGCGGCTTCGCGCGAGAAGAATGGCTTGCCGCGCATAGATGTGATGGAATCGAGGCGCAGCGCGCGCCAGTGGCGTCCGATTGGCTCCGCTGCCATTACCGCGGCCTGCGGCGCGTATAACGATGAAACAGACCTGCTTGGCGAGGACCAGCAATATTACTACGGGCCGCGGGATGTACTGTTGAACCTCGGCTATGGAGCGGTCAGCGACAGCCTGAAACTGACGTTCTCTGTCGCGGGGGAGTACAGCTTTGACAGCGTATCCCTGATTTGCCAGCCCATGGACACCTACGAAGCGAAGATTGATGCGTTGAGGGCCCATGGCGCGACTTCGATGCGCTTCGACAGCAACCGGGTCGAAGTTGGCTTTGATCTCGATAACGACGCGATGGCGTGTCTTGCGATACCGTATTCCGGCGGATGGACTGCTCAGGTCGATGGAAAGCCCGCGGAGATCGTGCCGGCAAACGGCCTGTATATGGGCGTTATGCTGTCAAAGGGTACGCACACGGTGGTGTTCAGCTATATACCGAAGGGGCTGCGCCTCGGCATTGCCCTGTCGCTGTGCACGCTGGTCGCGCTGGCGTTGGGCACGGTAATCTGCACTGCACGCCGCCGCCGCAGGAATGCCGCGGTTGACGATTGAACAAGGCATTGTCGATAAAATGAACCCGCAGGCGGGCTTCCGTTTGGAGCCAACCTGCGGGCCTTTGTTTTTTTGCGGTAATCAGCCGGGCTGCTTTCCGATGTAGGCCAGGATGCCGCCATCCACGTACAGCACATGGCCGTTGACGAAGTTGGAAGCGTCGGAAGCCAGGAACACGGCGGGACCCATCAGGTCCTCGGTGGTGCCCCAGCGGGCCGCGGGGGTCTTGGCCACGATGAACTGGTCGAAGGGATGGCGGCTGCCGTCGGGCTGGCGCTCGCGCAGCGGTGCCGTCTGGGGCGTGGCGATGTAGCCGGGGCCGATGCCGTTGCACTGGATGTTGTGCTCGCCGTACTCGGAGCAGATGTTCCGGGTCAGCATCTTCAGGCCGCCCTTGGCCGCCGCGTAGGCGGACACGGTCTCGCGGCCCAGCTCGCTCATCATCGAGCAAATGTTGATGATCTTGCCGTGGCCCTTCTTGATCATGCTGGGAATGACGGCCTTGGCCACAATGAAGGGCGCGACCAGGTCCACGTTGATGACCTTGGCGAACTCCTCGGCGGGCATGTCACACATGGGGATGCGGCGGATGATACCGGCGTTGTTGACCAGGATGTCCACCACGCCGACCTCGGCCTCGATCTGCTTCACCAGGGCTTGGACGGCAGCCTCGTTGGTCACGTCGCAGACGTAGCCATGGGCCTTGATGCCGGCCTCTTCATAGGCCTTGATGCCCTTGTCCACCAGTTCCTGGTTGATGTCGTTGAACACGATGGTCGCGCCGCTCTTGGCGTAGGCGGTGGCGATGGCGAAACCGATGCCGTAGCTGGCGCCGGTAATCCAGGCGATCTTGCCTTCAAGGCTGAAATTCTTCAAAAATTCGTTCATGGGAATCTCCTTTGATTGTTGAATGTCGCGATACGGGAATGCGGCGGCGGCGCTTTTGCCTTCCTAAAGGCTAACTACGTGTCGTTACTACAGTGGAGTACCAACACAGGCCTTTGAAAAGCCGCGCCGCCGGGATATGGCGGCGCGTTTGGCAGTTAACGAAAGGGTTTGAACGCTTCGATTACTGCAGGGGAGCAGGGTAGAGGATCTTGGTGTCGGTGAAGCTGAAGGGCCATACGGTCTTCCACTCGCCGTCCTGCACCTGGGCGATGGCGACGGAGGCGGAGGTGTTGTCCCTGTAGTGGGTGGCGCCGTCCAGATCGTAGTTCTCGAACTTGATGCGGTCATAGGGCAGCACGATCTTGCGTCCGCCGGGGAATTCGCCCTGAATGTCCAGCGCGGCAATGGCGTCGCGGACAGCCGCGCCGTCGGTGGTGCCGGCAGCCTCGATGGCGGTCTTGAAGATCCACACCACGGTGTAGGACTCAGCGGAATGGCCGTTCATGTTCACACCGTACTGGGCCTTGAACTCCTCGTTGATCTCCTTGCCGTTGATCAGGTCGGGGTTGAACTCAACCACGGAGGCCACGCCGTTGGCGGCAGCGCCCAGGTTGGTCAGGAAGGCGGGGTCGGTGAAGCCGTTGGCCTTCGCCACGATCATCTTGGGGGTGAAGCCCTGGGCCTTCAGGGTCTGCACAAACAGGGTCGCATCGCCGATGTAGCTGTCGCACAGCACAGCGTCGGGATTGGCCTGCTTCAGAGCCAGCACCTGGGCGCTCAGGTCGGTGGCATTGCTGGAATAGTCCACGGTCGCGACCAGATCGAAGCCATACTCATCCTTGTACAGCTCGACGCAGCGGATCAGCTCCTGGCCGATGGCGGCGCGGTCGGTGAAGATGGCGATGGTCTTGACTTCCTCGCCGGTCTGTTCGGAGGAATCCTTCAGGTACTCCAGCATGTCCTTCACGTACACGCTGTTCAGGGGGCAGAGGCGGAAGAAGTAATCCATGGCCTCGTGGTCGGGATCGCTCAGCTTGTCCAGGGTGGAGATGGCGGTGATCATCGGCACGCCGTACTGGGTGCACACCTGGGCCACGACTTCGGTGACGACGGACATATGGCAGCCCATCATCACGTCGACGTGCTCCTGGTTGATCAGGCGCTCGGCCTCGGAGCGGCCGGTAGCGGGGTCGCCGGCATGGTCGCCGCGAACGACCTCGAGCTGACGGCCGTTCACGCCGCCCTTGGCGTTGATCTCGGCCACGGCGAAGTCGATGCCGCGCAGGATGTTCTCGCCGATCGCGGCGTTGCCGCCGGACATGGCATAAATGGTGCCGATGCGGATGGGGCCCTCCTCGGCCATGGTGGGAACGGTGAACAGCGCCACGAGCATCGCCAGGACGCTCAACATGGCAATCAGTTTCTTCATGGGATTACCTCCTTAATTATTTATGATCTGCGCCGAACTGCCACGGCGCGAATCAACGGGTTAAAGGGTTTACCGAGGCTTGCAGCGGCGGCACCTGCGCTGCTATAGAGTAAATGATGCCGCTTCGAAGCTGTGGCGGCGGATTGCCGCCGCTACACATGGCCAAAGGCAATGATCTCAGATGCCCAGGTACGCCTTCTTGACGTGCTCGTTGGCGCTGAGCTCGCTGGCGGAGCCCTCCAGGGCGATGCGGCCGTTTTCGATGACGTAGCCCCTGTCGGCGCAGGCCAGCGCCTTGGTGATGTCCTGCTCTACCAGAAGCACGGCGATGCCGTCATTCCGGGCCATCGAGGATGCCACATCCAGTATGTCGTCCACGATGTTGGGAGCAAGGCCAAGCGAGGGCTCGTCCAGGATCAACAGCTTCGGCATGCCGATCAGCGCCCGGGCCACGGCCAGCATCTGCTGCTCGCCGCCGGAGAGCGTGCCTGCCGCCTGCTTTGCGCGCTCCTTCAACCGGGGAAAACGCTGGTAGGCGGTTTCGAGGTTGCGGGCGAACGCGGCCTTCGTGGGTTTGCTGAACGCGCCCATCTCCAGGTTCTCCAGTACCGTCATATCGGTGAAGATCTGCCGTCCTTCGGGTACCTGTACGATGCCCTTATCCAGGATATAGCGGCTACTCTTCTTCGCCAGCTCCTCGCCGTTTAAGTTCACGGAACCGGCAGAGGGGCGCACCATGCCGGTAACGGCGCGCACCATGGTGGTCTTGCCCGCACCGTTGGAGCCCAGTATGGCCACGACCTCGCCCTCTTTGACCTCGAAGGAGAGGTCCCACAGGATGTTGATTGAACCGTAGCCGGCGCGAAGGCCCTCAACCTTAAGCATGGGCGGTGCCTCCCTTCGTACCCAGATAGACCTCCATGACGTAGGGGTCGTTCATGACCTGCTCGGGTGTGCCCTCGGCGATCTTCTCGCCGTGGTGCAGCACGATGACGCTCTCACAGAGGCTCACCACCGCCTGCATGATGTGCTCGATCAGGAAGATCGTCACACCGGAGCGGTTGATCTGGCGGATCAGCTCGATGGCGGCCTCGGTCTCGGCGGGGTTCAGGCCCGCCATGTTCTCGTCCAGGAAAAGCAGCTCCGGCTTCGTGGCCAGGGCACGGGCCATCTCCAGGCGCTTTTGGTCGGGGGTGCCCATGTCCTTGGAGAGGATATGTCGCTTTTCGTACAGGCCGGTGAATTGCAGTATGTCCATGGCCCGTTCCCGGGCCTGGCGCTCGTTTTTCGCGGCGGCGTGGCCGAAGTAGCAGCTGGCCACCACGTTTTCGAGCACGCTCAGGTTCTTCAGGGGCTTCATGATCTGGAACGTGCGGGCGATTTTCATATTCGTGTATTCGTGGGCCCGCTTGTCGGTGATGTCCTGACCGCGGAAGAAGATCTTGCCCTCGGTGGGGGGATAGTAGCCGCAGATCATGTTGAAGGTCGTGGATTTGCCCGCGCCGTTGGGGCCGATCATGCCGGTGATGCCGCCTTCGCGGATGGAGAAGGACACATCCTTCACTGCGGTCAGGCCCTTGAAGCGCTTGGTGATGTGCTGCACTTCGATAATCGGTGTGTTCGCCATGTTTAGCCCTCCTTCCCGCGGTTCTTTTCCATCTCAACAGCTTCGAAAACTTCGACGGGCGGTTTCTTCAACAGCTTGACATCGACGAATTCCTTCGCCTTGCTGTGCATATACCAGCCCAGGATGCCCGTAGGGCGGAAGCGGATGACGGTCAGCAGCACCACCGCGTACATCAGCATATTGATGCCGGGCAATATGGCGCTGAAGTTGGCGCGCAGGAATTCGGACAGCGGGATCATGATCAGGCCGCCTACCAGCGGGCCTTCCACATAGGCCGCGCCGCCGACGACGGCCGGCAGCACCGACTCGGTGCTCTTGGCCTGCACCATCAGCTCCGGGTCGATGTAGCGGATGTAGCTGGCGTAGAAGAATCCCACCAGCGCCGCCACCATGGCGGAAACCACCACGGCCATGATCTTGTACTTCGTGGGGTTGATGCCGATGGCCGCGGCGGCGTCCTCGTCCTCACGAATGGTGCGCAGCGCGTAGCCCATGCGGGAACGCTCGATCTTTTTCATCAACAGGTAGATGGCCAGCACCATCACCAATCCCACGTAGTAGTAGGGCACCTTGCTCATGAACCGGAAGTCAAGCCAGGAATCCTTGCCGAAGGGCAGGCCCACGCCGCTGGCCCGGCCGAAGAAGCTGGAATTGATGATGAACTGGCGCATGGCCTCGCCGAAGGCGATGGACACCAGCGTGAAGTAGGGGCCCCGGAGTATGAAGCATGGGTAGAAGATCACGCCGGCCACCAGGCCCACGACGACCATCGCGAAGATGGCGGAGAGCCAGGGATTTGCGCCGGTCTTGGTGATCAGCAGGCAAGAGGCGTAGGCGCCAAGGCCCATATAGGCCGCGTGGCCCAGGGAATTCTGGCCGGTCATGCCGCCAAGCAGGTTCCAGGCCATGGACAGCGTGGACATGTAGAAGACCAGTACGAATACGTTCAGCACATACGGTGATTTTACGATGATCGGGATCAATATAAACACCAACAGGATCAGCCCCAGCGCGATGGACAGATTTCTGCGATACGCGCGAACCGCTTTCACATTTTTGTTCATCGTTACTTCCTCCTGAGGATAATCATCTGTCGCACGACCAGTATCACGATGAACGTGACGAAAACGATCAGGTCGCTGTAAGAGGGGCTGATAAACAGGGCCACCATGGTTTCAAGGATGCCCAGGAAGATGCCCGCGAAGAACGCGCCGGGAATGGAGCCCAGGCCGCCCACAACCACAACGATCAGCGCGCGGAAGCCAAAGGATGCGCCAGCGGTGGGGAAGATGGTATAGAAGCCGGTGAGCAGCGAGCCGGCAACGCCTGCCAGGGCAGTGCCCAGGCCGTAGGTGAGTATGTAAATGCGCTTGGCGTTGATGCCCACCACTTCGGCGCCCACGGGATTTTGGGACACGGCGCGGATCTGCTTGCCGGTGGTGGTGTATTTCAGGAACGCGAACAGCGCGATGGATATGACGATCAAAACCCCGAAGCTGATCAGCCGCGGCAGCGACAGATTGACCGGCCCGAGAGAGATATAGGTCTGGGAATAGGAGGTGGGGATGGTGCGATACTCCGACCCGAACAGCACAAGCGCCAGGTTTGAAAGCAGCATGCCCAGGCCCACGGTCAAAAACAACAGGTTCGTGAAGCTGTTGGTGCGCAGGGAGGGGGTGATCAGCGTGTGTTGGATCAGCGCGCCCAGCAGGAACATCAGTATTGCCACCAGCGGAACGCAGGCATAAGGGTCGAGCCCCAGGTGCGTGGACAGAAGCAGCGTCAGGTACATGCCGACCATCAGCATCTCACCGTGACAGAAGTTGACGATCTTCATCACGCCGAAGATGACGTTCTGGCCCATGCCCATCAGGGAATAGAAGCCCCCGATCAACAGGCCGTTCACGCAGGCTTGCAGGAAAATGCTCAAATTATCATCCTCCCCGTCACTGTGGGAACCCGGAAATGCGGCAAAAATACGCTGTTTCGTCGGGTTCAATATTAATTGTGCCACTATTATAGAGCATTATGACAACAAATGCAAGGGCTAAAACAAAAAATACCCATACAAAGTGTGCAGAGTAATGAAAACCCGAAGGAGTACCAAGCTCCTTCGGGTTTTCATTTATAGACTACCTGTTATTCCGCCGCTTCCTCCGGGGTAAGCTCCTCGTACAGTGCCAGATACTTCCGGGCGGAATTCTCCCAGGAGACATCCTTGGCCATGTCCCGCTGAACCATGTCGTTCCAGCGGCTGCGGTCTTCAAAGTACAGGGCCTTGGCGCGCCGGATGGCATCCAGCAGCAGGTCGGCCTGGTACCAGTCGAAGGTGAAGCCGTTGCCCTCGTTGGTTTCCTCGTTGTAGGGCTGCACGGTGTCCTTCAGGCCGCCGGTCTCGCGCACGATGGGCACGGTGCCGTAGCGCATGGCAATCAGCTGGGTCAGCCCACAGGGCTCGAACAGGCTGGGCACCAGCAGGGCGTCGGCGCCGGCGTAGATCAGGTGGGCAAGGCTTTCGTTGTAGGAGATGTAGGCGCAAACGCGGCCTTTGTTCTCGCCCTCGTAGTAGCGGAACGCACCCTCGTAGCGGGGGTCGCCGGTGCCCAGAATGACCACCTGGGTATGCTCGTCCAGCATCTCCGGGAATACGGCGTTCACCAGGTCCAGACCCTTCTGGTCGGTCAGGCGGGAGATCAGGCCGATCACGAACTGGCCATCGTCCTGCTCCAGGCCCAGCTGCTCCTGGAGCGCCCGCTTGTTTTCGATCTTCTTCTCCAGTACGCTGTCGTAATCGTAATCAGCGGCCAGCAGCTTGTCGGTGGCGCTGTTCCAAAGCTGCACATCAATGCCGTTGACGATGCCCTTCAGCTTCGGGCGGTGATAGTACAGGTGGCCGTTGAGCCCCTCGCCGTAGAAGGAGGTCTGAATCTCCTCGGCGTAGGTCTCGCTGACGGTGGTGATTTTGTCAGCGTAGGCCAGGCCGCCCTTGAACATATTGGCTTCGTTCTCGTTCTGCTTCAGCACCGGATAGTCGAACAGGTAGTCCGGCAGGCCGGTCCAGTACTTCAGGTGTTCGATGCCGCAGATGCCCTGGAAGCGCAGGTTGTGGATGGTCACGATGCTCTTGGCGCTGCCCACGGGCGTGCCGTCGAAGCGGGTGCGCAGGTATAGCGGCACCAGGCTCGCCTGCCAGTCGTGGCAGTGGATCACGTCGGGGATCCACTCCATGTAGTTCATCACTGCCAGCACCGCTTTGGAGAAGTAGCAGTACTTGGGAATATCCTCCCACAGGCCGGTGTAGGGGTTGCCCCAGTCGAAGAATTCCCGGTTGTCGATGAAGTCGTAGATTACGCCGTCCATCACCAGCTCCATGATGCCCACATAGAATTGGCGGCCGTCGGAGCACAGGTCCATCATGAAGTTGCCGCGATAGAGCATCTGGTCCTTGTACTTTGGAGGGATACAGGCGTAGTTGGGCAGGAATACCCGCACCTCGCAGCCCAGCGGGGTCAGCGCCCGGGGCAGGGCATACATTACGTCGCCGAGTCCGCCGGTCTTTACAAAGGGGTAGCATTCCGAGCCAATGAAGGCGATTTTGCGCGCCTGAGTGTTGTCAGACATAGGCATTCTCCTTTACATGTTAATTCCTCTGGTACAAGTATAACACAATCTTCGTATTCAGGCAAGCCAAAATCGAAGGAAAACGGTTTGTTTTGGGGTTTGCACCATGAGGAGGTGTCATTTTCTACGAAGGCGTGCAGGCCATTCAGGTTAAGAAAAGGTCAAATCACGACGCGATAGGAGAAAAAAGTGTGAGAAAGGCTTGACTTTAGCAAAGTAATACGGTAGATTATAGTTATGCGCGCATAGCGCATAGCTATGCTATTTTTGGGGAGGAATTACCAATGAAAAGACACAGGCTCCTGATAATACCGCTGATCGGGCTGCTGCTGACGCTGGGCCTGGGGGTGCTGGCGCTGGCGGAGGGCGAAACCGACGCCGCCGCCGAGGTGACGTCCCGCTTCTACCAGACCTTCTGGTCCCTGCTGCCCCCGATCATCGCCATCGGTCTGGCGCTGATCACGAAGGAGGTCTACTCCTCGCTGTTTGTCGGCATCATCGTCGGCGGCATGCTGTATTCCAACTTCAACTTTGAAGGAACGCTGACCCACGCCTTCAACGACGGCATCGTGGCCTCGCTGGCGGATGCCTACAATGTCGGCATACTGGTTTTCCTGGTCATCCTGGGCATCATGGTCATGCTGATGAACAAGGCGGGCGGCTCCGCAGCCTTCGGGCGCTGGGCTTCCGAGCACATCAAGAGCCGCGCCGGCGCCCAGCTGGCCACCATCGCCCTGGGCGTGCTGATCTTCATCGACGACTATTTCAACTGCCTGACGGTGGGCTCTGTCATGCGACCTGTCACGGACAAGAGCAACATCTCCCGGGCCAAGCTGGCTTACCTGATCGACGCCACGGCGGCCCCGGTGTGCATCATCGCCCCGGTCAGCTCCTGGGCGGCGGCGGTATCATCCTACGTGTCCGAGGGCAACGGCCTGTCCCTCTTCATCAAGGCCATTCCCTTTAATTTTTACGCGCTGCTGACCATCGTGATGATGGTATTCCTGGCGCTGACCGGACTGGAGTACGGCCCGATGGCCAGGCACGAGAAGAATGCCAAGGAGAATGGCGACATCTTCTCGGGCATGAAGAACCTGTCCGAGGCCGCCAACGAGCAGGCGAACGCCAACGGCCGGGTACTGGACCTGGTGCTGCCCATCGTGGTACTGATCATCTCCTGTGTCATCGGCATGATCTACTCTGGCGGCTTCTTTGCCGGCGAGGGCTTTATCGACGCCTTCTCCAACTCCGACGCCTCTGTGGGCCTGATGCTGGGCTCCGCCGTGACGCTGGTCATCACCGTGGTCTATTACCTGATGCGCAAGGTCCTGACCTTCAAGCAGATCGCCGAGAGCATCCCCGAGGGCTTTAAGAGCATGGTTCCCGCGATATTGGTGTTGACCTTCGCCTGGAGCCTGAAGGGCATGACCGACAGCCTGGGCGCCAAGGAATTTGTTGCCAACCTGGTGAACAACTCCAAGCAGGGCCTGCAGAGCTTCCTGCCGGCCATCGTGTTCCTGATCGCATGCTTCCTGTCCTTCTCCACAGGCACGTCGTGGGGCACCTTCGGCATATTGATTCCCATCACCCTGAGCGTGTTCCCGCTGACCGACCCGCTGGGTGTGGTCTGCGTCAGCGCCTGCATGGCCGGCGCGGTCTGCGGCGACCACTGCTCGCCGATTTCCGATACCACCATCATGGCCAGCGCGGGCGCCCAGTGCGACCACGTGACCCATGTATCCACCCAGCTGCCCTACGCCATGACGACGGCAGGCGTCAGCTTCTTCGCCTACATCTTTGCAGGCCTTGTGCCCAACGCCCTGATCGCGCTGCCCTTTGCCATTGCGCTGATGCTGTGCGCGCTGGTGCTGCTGCGCAAGATTCTGGGCAGTTCCTCCGAGGAGAAGCAGGCGTAAGCCAAAAGGAAGGGGCTGTCCCAAAAAGTATAGATATACGGATATACAATCGTAGGGGCGCCGATGGGCCGCCCGCCAGGCACAACGGTACATTTCGTACCCTGGCGGGCGCCGCATCGGCGCCCCTACAGCTGTTTAACTCGCGGCCCATTAGCGGGTGAATTTCAGCCGCTTGCTGCCTGCAAAAATCTCGATTACCCGCCAGGTAACCTTCGATTTTTGCAGTCCGCAATCGACTGTAATTCCCTCCGCTACTGAACCACTCGATTATGCGGTATTTCCTTAATAATCTGCTCCCTTTTTTGGTTCTTCACGGAAAGCAGGGGGAATGCCTCCTCCCTTCGTCCTGGATAGAGGCCCAAAGAGACTGTTTTCACGGCCGAAAGGCTCACACTTAGCCCCCTCTCCTGATGTGGGAGAGGGGGCCGTCAGAGCTGACCGGGGAATTGGCGGGAGCCGGGGCGTCAAAGACGACAGAGGGAGCCATTTCTTTTCTCCGGGAAAACGTGAAAATCCTATTCTGGGATTTAAGGAAATACCGCGCAATTAAGGTGGTCAGCTGGCGAGTGAATTTTTCGACAGATGCAACGAAGGTTTACTGGCGGTAAATCGAGAAATCTGCAAGCAGCAGATGTCGGAAAAGGCACCGCCAGATGTGCCGCCGTATTGTGCGGTATTTCCTTAAAGCTTGGAATACCCGAAACTGTTTACGATGGCGTCCAGGCGCTTTCCGGCCTTGCACAGGGGGCAGGCAGCGGCGTCGGAGGTGGTGTAATCGGGCAGGTCCTTTGGGTTGAACAGGCTGGTTACAGGCAGCGCGCCGATGGTGTCCACGGTGGCGAATATGCTGGCGATACCCACGGCCCGGCCGCCGTAGTAGGCGATGGTCTCTATGGCGGATTTCGCGGTGTAGCCGGTGGACACCGAGGCCATCAGGATCAGCACGTTCTTGCCGTTGATCATCGGGGCGGTGTTTTCCCGGAAGATCAGCTGGCTGCCCACGCTGCGCTCCGGCGTCAGAACGTTCATGTCCTGGTTCTGGTTGATGTTCATATAGCCGGTCTTGGTCATCTCGCTGGCCATGCAGGCGGCGATGACCTCGGTGCCGTCCAGGCACAGTATGGTGTCGATCAGCGTGCTCGCCCGGTATTCCCTGGCCAGCGCGATCGCCACCTTCCGCGCCTCGGAGAGGCAGAATTTCTGGGCGGTGACGTCGATGTAATAGTTGATGTGGCTGTGGCCGGTGGCAAAATGGCCCTTGGTGACATTCAGCAGTATGTCAGCACGGGATACCGGATGTTGCAGACGTTCCATGGACATGTGGTGATCCTCCTTCGTCAATGGATTTACCTGACTATGATTATAGCACGTCTGTTAAAAATATGCAATAGAATTTACGATCTGGCTGCCGGTTTTTCAGCGGTACGCCGCTGTGCGCGCCTGCGGCGCAGGGCGTGGTGGTGGCACATGTTGATCACGCAGCCCACGGCGATCAGCGCCAGCGGCGCCAGCTTCAGCACCTGGGCCCAATCGGATGGGTGAAGGCTGTACAGGCCCAGCATCGCGCC